>CAZITS010000737.1:0-3542 GCA_964542185.1 uncultured Pirellulaceae bacterium | reverse complement strand
GTGCGCTTTTTGCGGCAGGCTGAGCCGCGGGTTGCCCCAGGTTCAGGTAGCCAGTCCCGGGCTGTGTGGCGGGGTTTTATGCTGTGCAAACACAAGGAGTGGATTGTGCCGCCTTGGATTCGCTGGGTCGAGGAAGAGCAGGCTACCGGTACAGTGGGGGACGTCTACCAGGCCTGGTTAGCTGCCAATCCGCAACGGACTGAGGTGCCTGAAATTCTCAAGTGCTTCAGCCTGAATCCGGACTTGCTGAAATCGGTAGTGGAATTCAGCTACGGCCTGCAGTTTTCCGATGGTCATTTGACACGTCGGCTGAAGGAGATGATTGCGACACTTGTGTCCGGGTTGAACCAATGCCCCTACTGAACGGGTTCGCATGGATATTTCCTGCAGTTGCAGGGAGCCCAGGCAAGCCAGGTGGAAGCACTCTGCCAGGGTAACGTGGCTGAGGCGGGGCTCGAGTTGGCAGAACGCAAATTGCTCGAGTTCGTGGTCCGTTTGACCCGCGAGTCGTACCGCATTACGGCGGCTGATACAGAGGAGTTACGGACTGCCGGGTGGCAAGATCCGCAGATTGCGGAAGCGGTCTATGTCACGGCCATGTTTGCCTGGTTCAATCGTGTCGCTGATGCGTTTGGGTTGGAGGATCCTGGCTACCTGACAGACGCAACACGCGGAAAAACACCGCCCCCGCCAGCGGAGAAGGGCCAGGTCTGATGGAGTACGCCACTTTGGGCAGCACGGATCTGAGGGTTTCTCGTGTCGCGTTTGGCGCCGGCCCGATTCCGCAGTTGATGACCGGGGATGCTGGACAGTTACAGCGCGCCACCGTTGAGCAGGCACTCGAGTTGGGGGTCAATTGGTTTGACACCGCTGCGACCTACGGAATGGGCAGGTCTGAAGAGAGCCTGGGCGCAACGCTGGCGGAATTGGCGGCTTTGGATAAGGTGCATTTAGCGACGAAAGTGCGTTTGATGCCCGCTGACCTCGACGATATTTCGGGGAATATAGAAGCCTCCGTGATGGGCAGCCTGACGCGTCTGCGGGTTGAGCGGTTGACGTTGCTGCAGCTGCATAACTCGGTCACGGTCGGTCGCGGTGATGAACCGACGAGCCTCACTCCGCAGGACGTACTAGGATCCGGCGGAGTCCTGGAGACGCTGGATCGGTTGCGTTCCAGGGGAGTCGTGGAGCACCTTGGTTTGACCGGAATTGGGGAACCGGCCGCGTTGCGTGAAGTGATTGACAGCGGGCGTTTTGCGACGATGCAGGTGCCCTATAACGTGCTTAACCCCAGTGCGGGATGTGTGGTTTCGGAGGGTTTCCCAGAAACCGATTATGGCAACGTAATTGATGCCTGCGCAGCGCAGCGGATGGGGGTCTTCGCGATTCGAGTTTACGCGGGCGGAGCGATGGTGGGACAACCCCCTGCGCCACATACTTTCAAAACGAAATTTTTCCCGCTGGACCTGTTTCAGCGTGATGCAGAGCGGGCGGCCCAAGTCGCCGAGCTGCTGGACACAGGGGCGTCGCTGGCCGACACAGGGTTGCGTTATGTGCTTGGGCACCCGCAGATCCAGGCGGCGATCGTCGGTTTCAGCTCGCCGTCGCAGGTCCGGCAGGCCGTGGACAGCTTGCTGGCGGGGCCCTTGCCGGGACAACTTTACGGACAATTGGCTGCCACAGGGCAAAATCCACCGGCTGGAGAGGGGAGTTTTGGTTCGTAATTAGTTGTCAAAGTGACGGGGTAGCTGGCGTCTGGGAAGGGATAGTTGCTGGTCAGTCCCTCCAGGCAGAGGGAGGCCGATGGCGGTGTTCGGAGGCGGTTTGGAGCACGCCCGGATTCCCGGAATGCGAGCCTTGTTGGGGTAGCAGTTGACATTTCTTCACATCATCATTTAAACTTCGCCGTTTTACGGCATTTCCCGCCGGCAGTGCGGGATGCCAGGTCGGTAGACTCCGACAAGAATGGCTTGCTGAGCGACAATGCCTACCTTTACCAGCGGCCGCGCGAATCAGAGACGAATTACGCATCTCGATTGCCGCGCGCTCTTGTTTCGAAACGTGGTCGCCGGGCATCACTGGCGACCAGCTAACGTATTGTTCCCGGAGTAGGGTCCCCCAATTTTCGTTTGGTAATTTCGGAGAAGGAATCGGAAAACGATGGAAACTCGACGGATGTTGGCTCAATCCAGAGGCCTGTTCGGTCGTTGGTCTCATGTCTTGTTGGCCTTCGGAACGCTATTTGTGCCTGCGTTTCAGTCACCGCTGTTCGCCCAGGACGATTCGCCGGCTCCTGAAGCAGGAGTAGGGATACTGGAATATGTCTGGTGGGCGATTGCCTTTGTGGGATCGATCATCGCACTCGGTTTTGCCGTAAAGTTCTACAAGTCCATGATGGCGGCAGACGAAGGCAATCCGAAAATGATTGAGATTGCCGGTCACGTGCGCGATGGAGCAAAGGCTTACCTGACCCAGCAATACAAGGTCGTATTCGTCTTTTTCGTAGTCATTTGCTTGTTGCTTGGAGTTGCGGCTTATTTAGGGTTGCAGAGCGATTTTGTTCCGTTTGCCTTCTTGACGGGTGGCTTTTTCTCCGGGCTGGCCGGCTATTTTGGTATGAAAACGGCGACCTGGGCGAGTAGTCGTACTGCCGCCGGTGCGCAGCAGTCACTCAATGCAGGGCTGCAAGTTGCGTTTCGCTCGGGAGCGGTGATGGGCTTGACGGTGGTCGGCCTGGGATTACTTGACATTACGATCTGGTATGCGATTTTGCGGTGGTACTTTGACGTCGGACTTATCGAGATCACGGTGACAATGCTTTGTTTTGGAATGGGAGCCAGTTGTCAGGCGCTATTCGCACGTGTCGGTGGTGGCATTTTCACCAAGGCCGCCGACGTTGGTGCGGATCTGGTCGGTAAGGTGGAAGCGGGCATTCCCGAAGATGATCCCCGTAATCCAGCCACCATTGCGGACAATGTGGGCGACAACGTCGGCGATGTGGCAGGTATGGGAGCCGACCTGTATGAATCCTACTGTGGATCGATTCTGGCGACGGCTGCACTTGGTGTGGCCGCCTTTGCCAGCGGTGACTTGCTCAAAGCCGAAGGTATCGAAGGGGCACCGGGGGAGTGGCAACTCAGGGCGCTGTTTTTACCGATGGTGATCGCTGGCGTCGGAATTGGCCTCTCTATTCTGGGTATCCAGATGGTCAAAACCGATGAAGATGCCAGCCAGAAAGCACTCCTCAAGGCATTGGGTAAAGGTATCAATCTATCGACAGTGGCGGTGGCCGGGGCGGCCATCCTCTTGACGCTGTGGATTTGGAACTTTCAATTCTGGGGTGTCGCGATCAGTGTTATGATCGGACTGGCTGCCGGTTGGCTCATTGGCAAATGGACGGAATACGAGACCAGCGATGAGTTCAAGCCGACACAGGATCTGGCCGCGCAATGTGTTACCGGTCCGGCGACAGTCATTATTGGTGGCGTTGCTGCTGGGATGAAGAGTGTCTGGGTGCCGATTATCGTGGTCTGCGTAGCGAC
>CAZITS010000736.1:0-3545 GCA_964542185.1 uncultured Pirellulaceae bacterium | reverse complement strand
TTATGGAGATACTCCGATCCCTTGGCGGAGTCCAATCGGGCCAGCGCCACAAACGCCCTGGACCGCACTGCCACAGCTAGTGTTGTGTTCTCTGTCGCAGCCACGACTGCCTTCTGCAATTCCTCGACACCCCAAATTCCGGCAAGCGTCAAAGCGTGCATATACAGCGCGGAATCACCCTGCTGAAGCAGGGCACCCAACTGTGCTGCCAGATTGCCCGAGGGTCGTTCCTCACGAAACTCGCTAATCCTGATTAGCTGCCGGAGTGCGTCCGCATGCGATTGCGGATCGTAACGCCCCGTGGAAGTGTAACGTCGCGGATCAAGTCCGAACGACTGTAGCTCCTCCGGGCCCCCGACCGCGAGGATCGACGCAATGGCTGATGCACGCACCGCGGCGTTAAGCTGGCCCTTGTCCACCAGAGACTTGAGACTGTCCAGCGCCGCACGTCCGCCGGCCTCGTTCAGTACGGTCGCCAAATGGGCGGGCCTGGAAAACGTCAACTTTCCCTTTTGAAACGCTGGCTCCCACCAGGGCCGCAGTCCGTGCACAGCCTGTTTGAACGCGTAGTCGATCCACTGATCGCTGGGTTGATCGACGACACCCGCTGCCACGCAAATCGATTCCGCGGTGGGAATTGCCGCGCAAGCAACCACCGCCTCCAGACGCACTTGCGGATGCTCATCGCGAATTCGCTCGGCGAGTAACTCCAGTGGAGCATCAAGCCTGTCATACCAGCGGCCGACGAGTCGGCTGGCAAAGGCCCGCGCCCGTGAATCCTGCGCATGGAGCAGGCGGGAAAGCAAACCCGCTTCGACGTGTTCAATGGTCGCGTAGGCACCCAGCGCCTGATACAAGTAAAACTCGTAATCCGGTCGCTTGGGATCAAGTGACCTGACCCAGGCATCCAGCGCGCGGCTCACCGCCTGCGGATCACGCTCAGTCAACGCTCGTTTGGCCTGATAGCGCGTCCAGTATTCCGCCGCACCCAGAGCGCGTACCACCTCCGCGTTAGAACTCTGCAGCAGGTTGGGCGGCCGGACTGAGCTCTTTTGAGTAGCCACTCTCCAAATACGCCCGTGCCGTTTGTCTCGGGTAGGATCCCGATAAGCGTCATCTTGATGGCAGGTAATTGGGTTGTACCAATCGACAACATAGATAGCACCGTCAGGACCTACTTTTACATCGACAGGCCGAAAATTCCGGTGCCGCGACTTGAGGATAGGATCCTGCCAATCCAAGTCGTAGCCAGACGCCTTCGGCTTCAAAGAAAACATCTTTACTCGATTCGCCTTGAAATCTCCGGTCACAAAACTGCCGCGCAGCGCGACCGGGATACCGGCGCCATCGAGATATCCAATCCCACAATATCCGCCAGGGGATCCAATCCTGCCTAAACGGCGCACATGCGTCGTGGACACCATCCCTGGAGATAGCCAATTGACCCCGCCCGCGCCATCGACATTGAACACCTGCCCCCATGCATCAAAGGCAATTCCCCAAGGATTGCCTGGTCCCATATGGCCTTCGAGAAACGGAATCAACTGCAACCGTCGTGGACGAAACCGATAGAAACCGGCATTAAACAGATGGCTCGCACCCCAGGGAGTTTCCACGCGTGATTCACAACCGTCACCGTGACCAAAAAACAACTCGCCATCGGGACTCCAGAAAAACGAGTTGATCGTCTGGTGGGAATCGCCATTGCCAAACCCGCCCAGCACGACCTGACGCAGGTCCGCTTTTCCATCACCATCAGTGTCTTTAAGAAACAAGATTTCTGTGTTCTGGCCTACATAGATACCACCCTCGCCCCACTCAATCCCTGTCGGGATATTAAGACCCTCAGCAAACACGGTGGAGCGATCGGCAACACCATCTCCGTCCGCATCTTCCAGCATAATGATTTTGTCGTTGGGTAAATCGCCTGGAAACACGTGTGGATAGGTCGTGGTCACAGCCACGTACGCTCGCCCGGCGGGATCCCAGCGAATAGCCAATGGCGACGTCAACCCTTCCCGGTCCGATGCAAACAGATTGACTTCGAAACCTTCCCATGTAGAGAAGGCTGCCAACTCTTCGTCAATATCGGCATCCGCGTCCCCGTGCAGACTTTCAGGTTCTGGCCGATTCGCACCGGGATCCTCGCCGCCTGTCGCAATCCGCCACACGCGCTCCTCCGCCTGGGCCACCAGGGGCACTAGCTGTCTCCATTCCTCCTTGAAAGGAATATAGTTTTTGCCTCCTCGCGTAAACTGACGTCTGGCGTCATCGCCATACAGCAGCTTCCAATTCGCGGGCCGCCAATAGTCGTACCACAAACGGTGCTTCTCGATGACCGCAATCCGCAAGGCCTCCAATTCCGGTGCGGCGGGCACTGCCACCCCCAGCTGCCGCGCCATCCGCTCGGCAACCACACGCTGTGCCTGCGGTTTGATGTGCATCCCATTGTCCGTCAATCCCGGCGTTGCCTTGTCAAACAAATCAACAAACAACGCGCCATGACTGTCCGCAATACTCTTCATCGCTTGAACGTAGCGTCCCAGGCCCGTGTTATATCTCGACAGGTCCGGCACCAGATCACTCACGGGCTTTTCAAATGGAACTGGGCTCACCAGCACCAGCTGCCGGGTGCAGCGTTGCAAACGCTCGGTCAGCTGGCGATATCCGTCGGACCAGGCGTCCAAGCCAGCGTCACCCGCCATGGCACTCACACGTCCAAATTGCGCAATCACTACGGTGGCTTTCAGCCCTCTGAGTTGTTGTTCCAGATCGCCAAACCCGTCCAGGTCGCCGTGCCCATCCTGCCGCCAGCGTTCGATGACTGTTCCCTGACGGAACACGGTATCTGCCTCCCAGGCGAGGTCACGAAACTTGGGTTGGTGAGACGCAAACGCGCGGGTCAACATCGCTTCCAGGTGGCCCGCCTGTTGCAGATGCACCATATCTGCCCCACCAAGAAACACTACTACGTCGTCGCGTTCCAGTTTTAACGACGTCTCGGACCAGCTCGTCCCAGCGCAGTTCAAAAATCCGACGACCGAGATAACGGCGACAAGTGCGTGGCGACGAACACCCATAATGAACCTCATCTGCGTGAGAAACCGTGTTTGATTAACACCTCAGCAAACTGAATCCTAAACCATTTCGCCACCTTCGATCACCCTCTGTTCGCAAGACGATCCGTCGATTCCATGCCAGACACGCCCGAACGGCCACGAATACTTGCCTCGCCGCGGTAACACCGCCCAACGACTACCAGATCAGGTGGCCAGACATTCCGCAACGTCCCGGGCCAGCCGCGGCAACAGGCAATATTTTCCGAATATTGAACGGCGACGCGCTTTTCTATATGGTGAACTCACGACTCATGCAGCCGCTACCCGCTGGGCTTGTCGCGAATCACCCTGCGGAGCCAGAATCCTTCGATCCAATACGTGTGCTGCCCGGCGTGCTTTTCAGAGAACGACGACGATGCGATGTCTTCTGGCACCTCTGTTATTTGCAAGTCTGCACGGCTGCTCTTCCCCTGACTCCAGCCCATG
>CAZITS010000735.1:0-3546 GCA_964542185.1 uncultured Pirellulaceae bacterium | reverse complement strand
CGCACGCGCGCTGCCCACCTCCGACGGAGTGGCCGGAACGGGGATGGATGCCTTCCTCAAGGCGCGTGAGATCGTACGCGAGGCGAATCCGAAAGTGCGCGTGACGATGACGCTCACGTCGCAGATCATGATCCAGGATGTAGTACGTCTGGAACCTGCGGTCGATATCTGGTGTCCCTTCATGGGCCTTGTCAACGGCAGTCCTGAAGTCATGGCAGCGCTGCGAAAGAGCGGCAAACCGATTGTGCCCTATCGCTGCGCGGAGAATAAACGCTTCTGGCCGGCGCAGGACTATCGGCTGTGGTCCTGGCAACTCTATCAGCAACGCGCCGACGGCATGTTTATCTGGACGTATCTCGCCGGTGATGCCTGGAAGGGACGATCCTGGGACGGGGGCATGGTGTTCTCCGGCAATGGTGACATTGTGCCGTCCCGCCGCTGGGAACTGCTGCGCATGGGACTGCAGGACTGGCTCTTGCTCGACAAAGCCGCGAAATCGGGCCACGAGAAGATCGTGAACAAACTTGTGACCCGCGTGCTGGCTTCAACCAGTGACGCCACAACCATGCGGCAAGCGCGACAGGAACTGGTCAAGTTACTGTCGTCTGAGGGCGCAAAATCCCAGTAAACTCGTGTGGCGAGACTCACCCCTGTTGTAGAGCAACATTACTCCGGACGTTGATCTGACTGGCGAAACACCTGCCGACGGCAGTGTCCAAACACGCACGGAAGTACAGCCTCAGTAGTTCAAACCCCGTCCCCCGTCGATGTGGCCACCATCGACGCGATGCGCCGTTACGACGAAGCCCGAGCGTCATGTTACGATGACGATCAGTCCACGTCTGGGTTGTCTTCCATCCTGACTTTTATCGAAATTCGCCGCTCCATGCGATACCTGACAAAGCTACTGACCGTCGTTCACCTTGCTGTCTTACTCCCGGCCGGAAATGCTGCCGAATTGATGATTGTCGTGCCTGAGCCTTGCCCAGACGGACGCTTGACGGCGGCGCGCGATCTGGCGGAGACGCTGGGCCGCATGACCGGTTCTCGCCCAGCTGTGGTCAAGGCGCCGGAGCGTTCAGGCGGACCAGCGATTCTGGTGGGGGATGAGTTTGCGCCACCCGCCGTACGGACCGAACTTACCGAACAACGTATCGGCTTCGACGGCTATCTAATCCGCTCGCTGGATGAACAAACACTTTTGCTCTGCGGGCGTCGCGAGGGCGGACACTCGAACGCCGTCTATGGCTGGCTGCGAGCACTCGGATGCCGCTGGTTTATGCCAGGCCCGCACGGCGAGGTGATTCCAACGGTCGACAAGCTGGTTCTGGACAATTGGAACCGGCTGGAAAAGCCAGCCTTCATCCACCGAGACCTGTGGTATTCAACCCTGGGAGCGATGAAGTCTGCGCCACAGGATGCCGCCGCGTGCAGCGCAGAGCTGGCCGCTTGGAAACGCCGCAACAGGATGGGTGGCGCACCGGTGCATTTTGCCCACAACTTTGCTTATGTGGTTCCGGCAAAAGGATTTTTCGCTGACCACCCCGAGTTCTTTCCATTGCGTGATGGGAGGCGCGTTCCAGATGGCCAGCTCTGCACAACCAATGAACAAGTCATCGACCTCTTTGCGAACGCCGCCATCGCTACTTTTGACGCCAACCCTGATTTAAAGTCCTTCTCTCTTTCTCCGAATGACGGTGCTGGGTGGTGCCACTGCGCAACATGCGAAACGCTGGACCCTCCGAAGTCTCGGGGGACAGAACACGGCAAGGCGGACAGGGTTGTGACTTTCGTGAACGCTGTGGCAAAGCAAGTCAAGCAGAAGCACCCGAATCGTTGGCTGGCGTTTTACGCCTATGCTGGATGTGTCGCTTCCCCCACCTACTCCGACCCGGACGACAATGTCCTGGTCGTCCTCGCACATTATGTTTTCGACCACCTGCGCGGGATTGCCGACCCGAATTCGTCGGCAAACGTTACCTTCAATAGCTACGTCAACGGTTGGAGCACGGTGGCTGAGCAGCTATTCGTGCGGGAGTACTACTGTCGCTGGTGGGCTCCGTGGCCGATGTGGCCAGCAGTCGCCGCAGATATTCCTTATCTCTCGCAACGGCGCTTCAGCGGGTTCAATGCCGAACTGGAGTCTCGTGCGGAAGGGTCCGAGATCGGCTGGTACCTGCTGGCCGCACTGGCCTGGCATCCAGAGCAGAACCCGGATTCACTGGCGGACGGCTACTTCCGCGGTCTGTACGGCCCGGCAGCAAACGCGATGCGGACCTACTTTTTAATCCTCCGCGAAGCCGCCAGCGATTCGTCGCTCCGCGCCCGAGGTGGCCTGGACGAGATTCCAGGTCTCTTCCCGCGTAATCGTCTCACCAGGGCGAGGGAAGTTCTGGAGACGGCGCGCGTGAAGGCGGGTACGAAATCGCAACAATTTCAAGTCCAGCGTTCCATCGACGCGATGGAACTGCTCCTGGCCGCTGATGACCTGGCCGCTGCCAAAGCAGTATTCGATGCAGCCGGAGATATACCGTCTGCAAGATCGGCGAAGGCGGCATACACAAAGGCAGCCGCTGTCAACGCGCGTATCCGCACCTATGATCTGGCTCGCTACTGGAGCACTGTGCCGATGCTCAAGTCGATGCTGGAAGGACCTGCTATCGCCCTCGGTGAAAAAACCATCGATCCCTGGAAAGGGGATTTTCGCAGCGACAGCTTTGGCCAGAAGTTTGTGAGCTTCGCCCGCATGGTTCAATCCGACGGCCTTGGCTGGTCAAACAGCGTTGACGACGGTTACGTCTACGGAAACGGAAAAGTGGCTGGCTGGTACATTCGCCACGACAAACCGATCGAACAATGTCAGGTGTCGGCTTTCGGTTATGACAACGCAGAATCCGCAGGCTGGTGGGAATGGCGACTGTCGTTTGACCGCGGGCGAACATGGAAAACCGTCACACGGGTGGACTCCAACCAATGGAGAAATCACCGCCTCGACCTGACGAACCACGTAGCGGGACGGCAGGACTTCGTCCTCGGCGTGTACTTCGCGCCTGGAGCCAACACCCGAGCTCGAGTGTCGACACTTTCTGTAACGATCGAATGAGTGCCCGTTACTCAAAAAGGAGAAACCGTTCTGGGTCACACGGGTTCAGCGGTAGCCAATCGCATCCAGCGTCCTGGCAAAATCCGCCGGCAGCTCAGTAACAGGTTTGTCCAGATCCCGCGCCGCGTAACGAAGCATATTGCGTAGCAGGCGTTCCGCGCCCGGATCCTCGCCAAGGTGCTCGCGGATAAACAACGTGTTGAGAATGAAACGACCGGCTCCAAAGTTGTAAACTGCCACGTAGAGGCCCGAGAAATAGCCATAGGACGTAGTGATGCCACCCGCAACCGCTTCGGGCGGCGGGTCGAGTCCGACAAAGGCCGGATCAGGCACAATCTCGCGGTAGTAGGTGTAGTCCATGATCCGACCCGTCGGCAGGCCGTCAAAGATCGGATGGCGTTTCGTCCACTGGTCCGGGTGATAGACAATGTGCAGCGATTTCC
>CAZITS010000734.1:0-3549 GCA_964542185.1 uncultured Pirellulaceae bacterium | reverse complement strand
TGGAGAATTGGTCGACCATCTGTGCCAGCTTGGGCAACTTTTCACAAATTTGAGTCCCGGGCACATTGGTGGCAATGGGCTGGTAGGGACCACGGATTCCAGCGGGTGCCGCCGGCTTCATGTCGAAGGTATCGAGTTGTGAGGGGCCGCCATTGAGAAACACAAAGATACATTTCTTGGCGCCCGAAACCGTACCGGCTGCAATCCTTGACTGGAGACGAAACAAATCGGCCAGCGTCATTCCACCGACGGCGAGTGCGCCAGCTCGTAGCAATGTCCGTCGCGAGAGGTTGCCATGCCACCGAATCGGGTTGCTCTGCAGCTCAAGCACGTTCACGGTTCTCCCAATTGGTGGCGATTTCGTTGGGTGCATGTGCGCGGCCGAGGCAGCGCCGGGACATCGAAATAGCGGCTTCCATTGTAACGGGAAGTGATTGGAATCAACAGTTTTCCAGAGGACGGGTGCGAGTCAGGTGTGTGGGGGCACAACCGGTTCTGAGGTGATCTGGCCAGACAGTTTTGCGCGTTCGGTTTCTACGTTAATGGAGTGGCGCGGCGCGGGTTGCTCAAGAATTCCGCAGGGGACGAAAAAAAGTGCGCAGATCTTCTGCCATTTCAGCAGCCCGTTCATGGATTGCGAAATGTCCGCCGGCAGGGTAGTCCGTGTAATGCACGACGTTGTAGTACCGTTCGGCGCGTTTGCGGACGATCGGTGCTAACTCGTGAGGATAGGCGGCGACACCAGTGGGAACTTCGATCCGTGCTCCGGCAGGCAGTTCCCAGGGATGATAGTAGGATTCACTGTAGAGCCGGATGGCCGACCAGAATGAGTTGGTGACCCAGTACAGCATGACGTTCGTGAGCAGCATGTCTCGTGAGAACAACTTCTCAAAATCATCTCCCCAGCCAGACCAGGCTCGCCATTTTTCGATGATCCAGGCTGCCAGCCCTGCCGGCGAATCGGTCATGCCGACTGCCAAAGTCTGGGGTCGTGTCATCTGCTGGTGGCAGTAGGCTCCCTCGTCAATCCAGTAGCGTTCGACGTTTTTCCAATAGCGCAGCATGTCGGGATCTCGTGGTTTCACCGGAGCCCACTTCATCCCGAGGCCGCGGAGGATATCCGGGTCTTTATCTGCGGGCTCACGTTCATCTCCCAATCGGGGAAACAGGCAGTTGAGATGGATGCCAGTCAAGTTTTCGGGGTGATGGTATCCGAACGGGGCTGTAATGAACCCGCCCCAGTCACCTCCTTCGATTCCATAACGCGGGTAGCCAAGTCCTGACGTCATCAGCTTATCGTACCTGGCAGGATGATGCTGGAAGCCAAATCCTGCTTCCGGTGAGGCGTCTGAGAAGCCGTAGCCAATGATGGACGGGATGACGACACTGAAGGCGTCTTCGGGCCGGCCACCGTAGGCAGCGGGATCTGTCAGCATCGGCAAGATCCGTAACAGCAGGATGAACGACCAGGGGTAGCCGTGCATCATGAACAGTGGCATTGGCTGCTCCTCTCTATCTGGAAGTTCACAGTACACAGGTGGGGAGCGTAACGGGACGCGGGTTCCCGGATCCGTGTAACACCCGGCAGCGGTTTTCATCGTGGCGCTTCTGGTTTCCCACGGTGGCAACAGGAAACGCGTGTCAGTCCAGGTTGGTGTCAAATGGCAGGCAGCGGGCATCTCAGCGCAGCAAGTCGTCGACGGAATCCAGAATCAGGTCAGGCTGTTGTGGAGCATTCTCAAGGTCAGCGCGTTGGGCTTCACCGGAGAGGACCAGAATCCCCATAGCGCCCGCCCGATTGGCCATTTCGATGTCTGTATAGAGTCGGTCTCCGATCACCGCGGATTGGTTCGCAGCGAGCCCTAACGCGTCCAGTTTGCGGCGGAGTACAGAGGGGTTGGGCTTCCCACAAATGTGTTCCGGCTGGACTCCAGTCGCCGCTTCTAGAAGTGCCAGAAAGGAACCCACATCGGGCAGTCCCCCCTGCGGTGTGGGACAGACGGTGTCGGGGTGACTGGCGACCAGGGGAATTCCCTGTTGGAGAAAGCAGGCCGCCTCCGCTAGTTTCTGGTAAGTGATTTCGGTGTCATAGCCGAGCACGACGTACTCGGGTGTTGGTGAATCGGTGATGAATCCACCGGCGGTCAACATCGACCGCATGGCTGCCGTGCCCACCAGAAAAACCTCGCGAATCTCTTTCGCAGACAACCATGCCAGCAGGTCATGCGTGGAAAGCAGCACTTCGTCAAATGCTGCCGGAATACCCAGGTGGTTCAACTTGTCCAGGTATTGGTCCACCGACCGTGAGGAGTTGTTGGTGAGGAAAAATGTGCGGATTTCTCGCACGCGGCAGCGTTCCAGAAAGGCGATCGTACCCGGAATGAGTTGGTCACCGAGATAGAGGGTCCCGTCGAGATCGCAAAAGACGGCTTTGATTCCGGGAAGAGATGGTGCATCCACCAGAAGGTCACCTCCGAAGACGTCGCTATGTCATTGTCTGCGCGACCTGAGGAATCCTGGCGCCCAGACGGAAGACGATATTGCACCCGGTGGCGGCCGCGCGGTGGTCGGATTCTAGTCGGCGGCCGGAAGGCCCGCAACGGTTCGTTTCCGAGTCTCTCCTGGAGTTGGTTTGGCGGCTACCTGGACCGCCAGGTAGTTTGCCGATAAGTGAGTTGATCTGCTTGGTTTTGCGTTTCTGCTGGGCGACAATTTGCTGCAGGGCATTACGCGCTATCACATCGTTTTTCGGATTGGTTTGTGTTGAGAGGCGACGGTTTGCCTGGCAGCGGATGGGATGCCATTCTCTCGGGAAAGAAAACAGAGGAGCGCAGGAAATGGTGGAGCAAAATCGCACACGACGGCGAACGTTTCTGGGTACCGCGGCGGCAGGCGCGGGACTGGCCGCGACCAGACTGGCCCAGTCTCGCGAGCAGACCATTGCACCTGCCGGCGTTGGCACGGTTGCCGGGGTGACCGCGGCACACCAACAGGCGGTGGATCGCCAGCGCCGGATCGTGGTCAACTATGACGCTTTGGCTCATCTCTTTGATTACAAACCGGCGGACGTGGCCGACAGTGCGGAGCACGTCAAGCAACACTTGCTGGGCCTGCTCGACCGTCGCGGGAGTCAAATCGACAGCGTGGGCTGGTGCTGGAGTGAAGGAAACGAAGCCCCCTACCCCAGCAAGGTTTTGCCGACGCTTCTGGATCATCCTGTGTTTCGTCGCCTGCCCGAGGGAGTCGATCTGGTCCGCATCTGTTGTGATGAGACCCGCAAACGTGGCATCGAGTCTTTTTTCTCGCTGCGGATCAACGGGGGAGATCATGATCGTGGTGCCGCGCCGAAGCTACCGCAGAAATGGGACCACAAGGAGCGCTTGATCAACTGGAACCCGGATCCCGACGGTCCACCAGAGTACATCTCGCCGTACCACAAATCGGCGTTCTGGAATTTTGCCGCCGAGGGAACGCGGGATCTCAAGATCCGCGCGCTGCGCGAAGTGGCAGAAAATTATGATTTTGATGGAATCGAAGTGGACTATGCAC
>CAZITS010000733.1:0-3549 GCA_964542185.1 uncultured Pirellulaceae bacterium | reverse complement strand
GATGCCCGGGAGTTGGCTGGGAGTGTTATTTGACACGATTCGCAGCGTGCACCATGCGGGAATCTCGAATATTCTCGTGTTGAATGGACACGGTGGAAACGTGGCGCCCTGCGAGGGGATCTGGGGGCAATTCTTGCAGCGTTTGGAAATCAATTTATGGTTCAAGCCATATTGGGATTTCCTCGACGAAGAGGTCGCGCAGGCTAATCTCAATACGGGTGTTTGGCCCGGGCATGCGCAAGAATTTGAGACGGCATTTGCGATGGCTGCATTTCCTGACAACGTACGGCACGATGCGATGCAAGATCAGGAAGATCGGTCGCCTCAGGAGGCGTCTGCCGAGGCGGGTCAGGCCATGATCGAATCCATTGTTACGAACACGGCGGAATTTCTGGCAGGTATGATCGGAGGCACTCAAATCGCAGAGATTCCGGATTTTCATTAACCGTTGTTGCTGGGAAAAGTAACAGGCAGAGGCGTTGCCCAGTTTTTTCGTTTCTAGTGTGTGGATCTCATGGCGACATGATGGCGAAGTCGCCGACAGGGCTCCTGGGGTAGCTTATGAACGGACCGTCTGAATGACCTTGGAACCGTTGTATGTTGCTGCGCTTGGAGTTGTCTTCGTTGCGGCGTTGTCCCGATCAACATTCGGGTTCGGCGAAGCATTGATCTCGATGCCGTTGCTCTCGATTCTGTTTACGACCGATGTCGCAGCGCCCTGGGTTGCCTTGAATTCCATAACCATCGCGGGTGCAATTTTGATTCGAGATTGGCGCCAGGTCCAATTTTCTGGGGCCTGGCGTTTGATCCTGGCTGCCTGGTTCGGAATACCTGTTGGTCTATTGCTGCTGGAGGAGGTTCCGGAAAGCCTGGTAAAGTATGTGTTGGCAGGCGTATTGATTTCGTTTGGCACCTATCAGCTTTCACAACCAAGTTTATTCCGCTTGAAGAGTGACCGGTTGGCCGGGGTTTTTGGATTTCTGGCAGGCATTCTCGGAGGTGCGTACAACACAGCGGGTCCTGTACTGGTCATTTACGCAGCATGCCGCCGTTGGAGTCCAGCGGATTTTCGCGCTACGATCCAGGCGTTTTCCTTGCCGACCAGCTTGCTGATTATTGCTGGCCATAGTCTCTCGGGACGGCTGGACGCTGACGTTGGAAAGTACTTTGCGATATCAGTACCTGCCACACTAACGGCGGTGTTACTTGGTCATTGGCTGCACAAACAATTTCACCCCGAAGCCTTTACGAAGTGGGTCTACTTTTTGTTGATCGTGCTCGGCCTCGCGTTGGTGGCCAACACAGTGTTCAGCTTCCCGTGAAGGCGCTTAGCCGTCAGTAATTGCGGTCGTAATGTCGAGGATAGCTTGTTGTCCGTCCCCGAATAGCATCCAAGTATTACTATTCGCAAAGAGTGGATTGGGGATTCCGGCAAATCCAGGACTGAGGCTGCGCTTAATGACAATTACGATGCGTGCTTGATCAACATCGATGATCGGCATTCCGGCGATGGGACTTTGGGGGTCGGTGCGCGCTACTGGATTGACGACATCGTTCGCACCCAGGACGATGGCGACGTCGACATTGTCCATCATTGGGTTAATCTGATCCATTTCGATCAGCTGGTCGTAAGGGACATCAGCTTCAGCCAAAAGCACGTTCATGTGACCAGGCATTCGCCCGGCGACAGGGTGTATCGCATATTCGACACTGGTTTGTTGCGCTTCCAGAAGTTTGGAGAGATTTCGCACTGCGTGTTGAGCTTGTGCTACCGCCACGCCGTAACCGGGAACGAAAACGACTCGTTGTGCCGCTTCGAGCATCAAGGCTACGTTGTCCGCTGTGGTGATTTGGACATTGTCATAGATGTCTTCATCGCCAGTATTGTCTCCAGCTGCCATGACACCGAACAGTACATTTGGGAGCGACCGGTTCATGGCTTTACACATCAGCCGTGTCAAAATGATGCCTGATGCACCGACCAGCGAACCAGAAATAACGAGCACGTGGTTGCTGATCACAAATCCCGTAGCCGCGGCTGCCAGTCCTGAGTAGGAGTTCAGCAAGGCGATTACCACCGGCATGTCTGCCCCACCAATGGGATTGACCAGGAGAACACCGATCGCAGAGGCCAGGATGACGGTCGGTACAAAAAGCCAATGGCCGGTCCCCAGGCCTAGCAAAGTCGTCAAGAGCAACATCAAACAAGCGAGGCCAATCGTGGTTGGTTGCCTGTAAGGAAAGTCGATTGGTTTCTTGAATAGATCCAGTTCTTGCAGCTTTCCAAACGCTACCACGCTTCCCCAGAACGTAATCGCACCGATCACGCCAGAAATACCCACCGCTGTTCGTGAAGAAACCGTATCGGCTTTGTCGTGTAACAAGGCAGCGGTTGCGACAAGAACGGAAGCTGCGCCACCAAAGCCGTTAAAAAGTGCCACCATCTGTGGCATTTCTGTCATTTTCACGGTCAAGGCAAAGCCAACTCCGATAGCCGTGCCGACGAAGAGTCCGATTCCGACGAGCCAATGGTGGTCCAGTTCGCCCGCCGCAAGTGCGAGCAGGATTGAGAGCACCATGCCCGTAATGCCCAGTACGTTGCCTTGCACAGCGGTGCGCGGATGAGACATCCGCTTCAAACCGACAATGAATAGCACAGCTGCTGCAACGTAGGCTAGTTGTGTCAGAGAAGATGTCACGATGTCATTCTCGGAGAAATTACTTTTTCTGGAACATGGACAACATGCGGTGGGTCACCAGGAATCCGCCGGTGACATTCGTCATTGCCAGAATGACCGCCAGCATGCCGAGGACCGAAGCGAAGGTCGAAGACCCTGAAGCAGTGACGACGAGCGCTCCCACAACGGTAATTCCGCTGATCGCGTTTGATCCCGACATGAGTGGAGTATGAAGCATGGGTGGAACTTTTGAGATGACTTCAAAACCAACGAATACCGCCAAGACAAGAATTGCCAGACTTGCAATCAGTAGCTCTGAAGCGGGTTGCGTCTTCGACGCGACATCTTGTGGTTGCCCCGTAGTTGTGGTTGGCAGCTCTCGAGCCGATGGTGATCGGACGTCATTTTGTTGTGTCGCTTCTGTTGTTGATGCGGCGGCACGTTGATTCGGGCTGCTTGTTCCTGAATCCGTCTCGGGATCTGCCGCGACAGCAAGGCCGATCAGGACAAACCAGGGTGCCCAAACAAATAGCACGGTGAGAAGTCGCCTCCAATGTTTCATGACCGGGATTTCCTGCGTTTCCTGAAACTCAAATAGCGATGTATGAATAAACGTTCCTGTTTTCCCGAGGAGGAGCTTTTCAGGGGTCGGGATACTGGATGCCCTGCTATTGCTTTGTTTCTTCCGTATCCTGAGAGGGTTGTTGGTCGGTTATTGACTTCGGAGATGAGTCATCCTGGGAACTGGCTTGACTGTCAGCAGGATGATCCGGATCCAGGTTGCGAGTAGTCGGTGCTTCTTCCAGTGCTTCCAGCAGCTCGGCCGTTTCATCGGCAGGCTGGTTTGACTTGGAGTCGGTGTCAACGAGAT
>CAZITS010000732.1:0-3554 GCA_964542185.1 uncultured Pirellulaceae bacterium | reverse complement strand
ATGATCCCAGTCCGGATGAAACAGCTGCACAAAACGCACCCCGCGTTCGACCAACCGCCGGGCCAGTACACAGTTAGCGGCATAGCTACCGGGGCGTCTCGAATCCGGACCATATAGCTCAAACGTCGACTCCGGTTCGTCGCTTAAATCGGTCAGCTCGGGAATGCTCGTCTGCATTCGCCAGGCCATTTCGTACTGCTTGATGCGTGTTTCGATTTCCGGGTCGCCGGTCACCTCGTAGCGAACTTGATTCAGTTCGCCAATCGCGTCCAACATTCCGCGACGCAATTGCCTGGGCAGACCCTCCGGGTCGCGTAAATAGAGTACGGGGTCACGGGAGTTGCGTAACTTCACGCCCTGATAGCCGGAGGGGAGGAACCCGCTGCCCCAGTAGTGGTCATACAAAGGCTGGTCGCTGGAGCGTTTCATTCGGGAGATCAGAACAAGATAATCTGGAAGGTTCCGATTTTCACTTCCCAACCCATAACTAGCCCAAGCGCCCAGGCTGGGGCGGCCCGGTATCTGATGGCCTGTCAACATCTTCGTCATCGCCGGGGCGTGATTGATCTGATCCGTCACCATCGATTTGACAAAACAAAGATCGTCCACCACAGCCCTGTGAAAAGGCAACCACTCACCGAGCGTCGCGCCGCTTTGGCCATATGTGCCGAAACGCGTACGAGCCGGCATGACCAACTGCTGCTGGTTCGCGGTCATCGTCGTCAGCCGCTGCCCTTGCCGCACGCTCGCCGGAAGCTCCTGGCCTGCCCATTTGCGCAATTGCGGTTTATGGTCGAACAACTCGATCTGCGAGGGGCCGCCTGACTGGGTCAAAAATATGACATTCCGCGCGCGCGGTCGATGATGTGGCAAATCGTCCCGCCCATTTCCATCGCCAGCTCCGGCCGCTTGCAACATTTCCAGGGCGACGCTGCCCAGGCTCAAACCCGCCGTCTTTTGCAGAAACAATCGCCGGGCAATCGCTGTCTTGAGCTGCGTTGTATCAGGCATTGTGTTACTCATGGGTCATCGCCTCATCGAGATTGTAGATCATGCTGGCGACCAGCAAATACGCTGCAACTTCACCCGGACGTTCCACACTCCGTTGCTCGGCTTGCCCGAAGTCCAACAGCGCCACTGCCTGCCTGGGCTTCTTTCGGTAATACGCCTGCGCACGCAATAATTCGCGCTGTAACACGTCCCTTTCACGAGGCGTTGGAGGACGCGACACAACCGCTACACACATCATCTCCAATTGTGTTCCCATATCCGTATCGGTTGCCACGACCCTTTGCGCCAATGCCCTGGCGGAGGCCAGCATGTTGAGGTCATTCAGCAGGGTCAGCGCATGCATGGGTGTATTCGTATGGCGGGGCCTAACCTCACAGACACGCCGTTGAGAACTGTCAAACAAAAAAGTAGGCGCCGCGGAACGTCTCCAGAACGCATACAACGTCCGCCGGAACTGGGCTGGTCCCTGACTGGGAACGTACCGAAATCGCCCCATGAACATCTCACTCCAAACGCCTGCCGGTTGGTACGGCCGCACAGGTGGTCCGCCAATGGCTGCATTCAACAAGCCGCTGGAGCGCAAGGCTGCGTCTCGAATCATCCAGCTCGGCAAACGAAAGCGAGCACCTCTCGCCAACAATCGATTTTCCGGATCCCGCTCGAAAGCCGCCGCATCCATGCGGCTGTCCTGGCGGTAGACCTTGGACAGCACAATCTGCCGGATGGTTCGTTTGAGATCCCAACCATTTTCCATCAAATCAACCGCGAGCCAATCCAGCAGCCTCGGGTGTGAGGGGAATTCGCCCTGCAACCCGAAATCTTCCGGCGTGCGCACCAGCCCGGCACCAAACAACATCTGCCACAATTGATTGACGATGACCCGCGCCGTCAGTGGATTCTCGCGGGCGACGAGCCATTTCGCCAAATCCAGCCGATTGGTTTCTGATTGACCCTGACGCGACAAAATAGCGGGCGGCACCCCCTTGGTCACCTGGGGCCCTTTTTGGTCCCAGACGCCTCGCTTGAGAAGAAACGTGTCCCGCGGCAACTCACGTTCACCTAACACCATGACCCGCTGCGGCTTGACAGACTTTTTCAACGACGCCAGCTGCTGTTTTGCCAGTTCCAACTCGCCTCGGGTCTGCTGGAAACCCAGCTGGCTACTCAAAAACTGTTCCAGTAGTCGTGTTCGTAATGGAGGCGTGATGTCAGGAACGGCAGCAACCTGAGCCTCCGCCAACACTTCGAGGGGCATTTTTTCCAGAGACCTGACCGCCGGACCTGGCTGATCTGTTACCGAAATGCGAAACCGTCCGATGTTCGCATCTCCCACCGTCGACCGGTGATACATCACAAACACTAATTCCTGGTCTGCCCGTAGCGACAGCGGCTCTCTCAGGGCAAACAGCGCTACGTGCCGTTTTCTGGCATCGTGCGTCTCGGTCGTCCAACCGTTGCGGGGATCATCGTCCAGAGTTCCAGAGACTCTCCCGTAATTGCGTCCGCCCACATTTTTCTCTGCGTCCGCTACCGCGCTGACAAACTCGATTTCCTGCAACTGCGACTCGCCACGTTGCCGGAGCTGGAGCTTCACGTCGGTCAGGATAAACTCACCACTAGACCCGCGTCCCAGCTTGCCATCGGTATGCGTTTCGTGCGGAAACACTTCCAGACGCAAACCTGTGATCCGTTTCAGGGTGCTGGTTCCGACCACGCGGTAATCATCCTGCCGAGGATGTGGCCCGCTGGCCTGCACCACACCTTCGCCGTCAGGCTGCAACACCGTGCCAGCTTCTGCTTCAACTGCCACGAGCCCCAGCGGTTGCCACGCCGCAAATCCGTCCTGCACCATTCGCACCTGATCTGCCAGCCAGGTTTCAAACGCCGCCTCCGCCTGCCGACGAACGGCAGCCAGTCCAGGCTGGCGGGCATGAACCAACCGTTGCGTTTCTTCCAATGCACGCTGCGCATAGGGCGACTGATACGACAGAAATGGTTTCGCGCCACCACCGGCCTTGCCGTCCTCAGCAATGCTGTCGAAGTACGCGAAGAGTCGGTAATAGTCAGTTTGTGTGACAGGGTCGAACTTGTGCGAGTGACATTGCGCACACCCGAGCGTCAAGCCAAGCCAAACCGTTCCGGTCGTGTTCACTCGGTCAATCACGTAATCGATGCGTGATTCCTCCGGGTCACGCCCCCCCTCACCATTGGTCATGTGATTCCGATGAAAACACGTAGCCAGCACCTGTTCGGGAGTGGCATCTGGCAACAGGTCGCCGGCAAACTGTTCGATCGTAAATTGGTCGAAGGGCATATTATGCCGGAAGGCATCGATTACCCAATCTCGCCAGGGCCAATTGGACCGCGTACTATCACCTTGATATCCATCCGTATCCGAATAACGCGCCGCGTCCAGCCACCACATCGCCATCCGTTCGCCATAATGCGGCGACGCGAGCAACCGATCTACCGCGTTTTCGTAGCTCTCTGTTGACTTGTCTTTGAGAAACGCCGCCATTTCGTCTGCAGTGGGCGGCAGGGCA
>CAZITS010000731.1:0-3557 GCA_964542185.1 uncultured Pirellulaceae bacterium | reverse complement strand
CAGGGTGACGACTGTCGGGAGAGACCAGAACGCCAGAACGAACAACGCGACCGCGTGGAAGATGAGACTGGCTCCAAAGAACCGCATCGAGGTCGCTGCTTCCCAGAACCAGCCGCGCAGCCACATCCAGGTTGCCACCAGTGCTGCGACCAGTAGTGTGAGCAACAGCGCTGGCAGCCACACCTTCGCCAGAATACCGAGGTGGGCGGTATCCCAGCCGGACTCCGTGAAAACTTCGATTGCCCGACTGCGATAAATACGGTTGCGCCCTGAGCGATCACTGGAAAAGACCAGCGTAAATCCTTCGGGAGAGAGCGCCGGTTCCAGCTCATCGTTCAATGAATTGATCAAGCTGCCTAATTTCTCGGGCGCGTGAAAACCGGACGACGTCTGTCGTGCGCGATAGAGTTCAAAGTGGCGCGTCTGGTCTGGAGATCGCGTGCGATTTGAGGAGAAGTACAAGAATCCATTGTCGGGCGACAGGTAGGGTGAACCTTCATCGCTGTCGGCGCGATTCAGCGAGGTGACTGGTTCGACGTGTTCCCAGGGTTGTTGAGGTGCCGTCCTGGTGGCTCGGTACAGACCTCGATACGACTCGCCTAGTTCACTGCGCAAAGTACCGGACCAGGGACGCTGCGTTGCCGTACTCTCTGGTCCGCTCTTTTCCCGCTGCATCGCCGCGGTGCGATTCGAAGAAAAGTACAGGGTGTTTCCATCGGGTGAAATCGCTGGTTCCGACTCATGGGCTGCAGTATTGATCGAGACACCGAGATTCTGTGGCGGTTGCCACTGTCCGGACTGCCACTTGGATACATAGAGATCGAAGCCACCGAATCCACCCGCGCGATTCGAGTAGAACCAGAGCCAGCGGCCATCAGCACTGATGGTAGCGCCGATGTCCTGGGCAGGTGAATTGAGTGTCTTCAGCGGTTGGACTGGCTGCCACTGGCCGTCGGAAAACCGTGAACTGAACAGGTCCATTTGCCCGTTGGTGTGGCGGACGGTGCACAGCAATAACGAACCACCCTCAGCAAGCCGCGGTGACAGTATGTCGGCGTTTGCCAGATCGCCCTGCAGCAGCCCTTCCAGCGGCTCTGCGGGTTGCCACACGACTTGACGTCTTTGGGGTGCGTTGGTCTCGTTCCAGCGAACGTCTTCACCAATTGAAATGACTTGCAGCACACGCCGCGGCGCAGCCCAAAGTACCAGTAACGCGAACGCCACCGCGGCGACGAGCAGTACATTCTTGGTTGAGCGGAACCAGCGCGTGGCGAGTTGATGCCACTGAATGTGTGGGTCTGGCATTGGTTCTGATTGCTGCGGTGCGTGCCGCAACGCTTTCCAGGATAGGTGATGTTGTATTGTTGGATCGGCCGCAGGTTGGGCCAATTAATGTTAACGCGATTCCAAGGTGGCAATGCGATAGTCCATGCCAGCCCGGTTGCAGAGGCTCATGACACGGGCTGCATATTTCAATGCGCTGTCGCCATCACCACGTATCAATGCGGTTTGGTGGGGATTATTTTTCTTTGCCTGGTTAATGACAAGGGAAAGTTGGTCTTCGTTGTATTCGCGGCGTACGACTTTGTAAGTTCCGTCCTGGGTAATGTTGATGATCAATCCTTGCGTCATCGCCACTGGCTGGGCCTGTACGACTTCGGGTAACTCAACTTCCAATTCACGTTCTTCCTGATTGAATTGAGTGGCAACAAGGAAGAAGATCAGCAGTAGAAATACCACGTCGATGACGGGCGTCAGGTTAGGTCCTTCGGTATCGGTTGTGGTCGGTGGTAGTTTCATATTTCCAATCATCTTGCAGATGGTATGACGAACCGGGTAGCCGCGTCGAAGATCATCCTGTGAACACATGGAGATGAACGAGCGAAGCTCGAGTAAGTTGCCTACAAGTGGTTTGCGCCTTGTGTCGCCTTGATTCAGGATGCCCTGATCGCGTTGGACATCAGGGGGTTGGTCGAGGTCGGCGTGCTGTTCGGAGGCTGGGGCTGTTCCTGGACCGGCTGTGGTCGCTTTACCAGGTGCGGTACGAGCGGTATCAGTAATTTGTCCATGTCGCGAAAATATCTCTCCACACGGCCGCTAAAAAACGACCCCAACAAGAGAGACGGGATAGCTACGGACAGGCCTCCGGCGGTCGTCAAGAGAGCCATGTAGATGCCCTTTGCCAACAGCTCGGCTTTACCCAGACCCGATTGACTGGCGGTGTGGAACGCGATGATCATACCGACGACGGTTCCCAGTAACCCGACTAATGGTGCAATGCTGCCGACCGTGTTCAAGGGCCGGATTCTGGCGCGCAAATCTGCCATTTCACGCGACGCGGCATCTTCCATCGACTTTTCGACTTCGGCGAACGGTTGTCCCTGTCGCGCCAAGCCGGATTGGACAATCACCGCCAGCGGCGCAAGGGTGTTGTCACAACTGTCAGCCAGAGCGCTGTATCGCGGGGCTGATCCATGTGCGACCTTCTCCAGTTCTTCAACACAGGCGATGGGCATCAGTTGTTCACGGCGCATATTGACAGCGCGCTCTACTGCGACCGTGCCGGCCACTACCGAGAATAATCCCAGAATTCCCATGAAAGCGACGCCTGTGATCCCGCTGTCGAGAATCATGTCGAGGAGCGAATCGCCCGCCTCGTCGGCGTTCTCTGTTTCTGCGGCCGTGGCCGGTTCTGTGTCCTGGCCGGCGGCCTCTGGCGCCGGTTCCTGGCTCCAGAGCAACGGAGCCAAAAAGACGATCCCGATTAGTAAGCCACAGGCCGTCAGACGTTGCCATTTGTCTCGGTTCATGTTCATAGTGCCTTCTTATTGGAAAGGTGGTTTCCCAGGCGGTTCAACAGGTGTTATTTCAGTTGCTTGAGGATTGCCTGGGCATCCTTCACACGGGCGTGTTTAGGGAATTCTTCGACGACTGCTGTTAGCATCTTGCGCGCCGCTGTGACATTCTTCAATTGCACATAACACCGCCCCGCTTCGAAGTAACTCAAGGGTTGCCATTCCGGATGTTTGAAACCGAACGCGACTTCGGAGAAACAGTCGATCGCTTCTGCAAACTGCTTTTGCGCGAAGCAACACTGTCCCATCATGAACCAGCTTTTGGCAGCGGTTTCCGTGTCTGGCAGGTCGACGGTGATTTTCTGGAAGACACTCTTGGCCTGGTCCAGCTTCTTCTGGTTTTGCATCGCCACTCCCAGTCCGTAACGAGCTTCGCCCAGTTGCTGGAACTTGGGGAATTGCTGGACGAGTGCTGCAAACCTCTGTTCACTGAGTGGCCAATCACTGAGCTGGGAGGCGCAGACACCACCGCGGTACAAGGCGCGTGCCTGGAACTCACGCGCGGTTTCTGCCTTGCTTTCTACGATGCGCGAATACGTGTCCAACGCCTGACGAAATTGTTTCTGCGCAAATCGGCTTTCCCCGGACAGGTAAATGGCTGCAAAGCTCAATTCCCCTGTAGGGATTTCGGCCAGTTGTTTCTCGAACGTGGCCACTGCCTCGTTGTGTTGTTGTTGCTGGTACTGAAGATTGCCGAGTCGA
>CAZITS010000730.1:1207-3558 GCA_964542185.1 uncultured Pirellulaceae bacterium | reverse complement strand
GAACAGCGTCCGTGGGGCGGTTGGGCGGGACACAATTCCCGCATCGGCTACCACTGCGCCAACTTGTCGGCCTTCTGCCAACTCTTTCAGACGCTCCCGCCGGAGCCGCAATACGATGCGCTGAGGGTCAGGCTCAAACAGCGTGTCACCGCCGCCTTGAACCGAATGATCCGCGCGCAGGTACCCGCCGGTGGGTTCCCGTTTGTACACGGGCAACCTGGCACCGCCCGGCAAAACTCAGGCATCGTTCCCGCGCTCATCCAGGTCTACAAAACATTCGGGTGGGAGGAAGCACGCCAGCTGCTCTACGGCCAAATGACGTATCTCGGCACCGACGCCTGCGGACAGTACTACTGGCTGCCCAGCAACCGCAACCACCTGGAAATGTCACTGCTGCATTCCGAAGGACTGTATCTCGCGTGGTCCCGCCAGCACCGGGACTGAGAATCTCGCGTGGTCCCGCCAGCACCGGGACTGAGAGGACTGCCGACAGTGGCCCACCTGCCCGCAAGGGAATTCGCCCTGGGTGGCGAACGGCCAACATGCTCTTCACGTTCGCAAACGACGAGAGTACGATGTAAAATTCGGGAGACGAGGTGGGACTACGGTTCGACGGCGCCTATGCGACTTCACCCTCCGTCGAGGAGACGCGTCATGGAAACACGACCCCTGCCAGGCAGGACGACCGCACCACTTCTCTCACGAAGGACGGCCCTGCAGCTTTCGCTGCTGGGAAGTGCTGCCGCGACGGCAAACGCACCACGCCGCGCGACCGGTACCGCCTGTATCGTCTTCTTTCTGGATGGTGGGCAATCACACCACGACACGATTGATCCCAAACCCCAGGCCCCCGCTGAAGTCCGCGGCGAATTCGCGGCGATCGATACCACGGTGCCCGGCATCCAGATCACTGATCAGTTACCCCTGCTGGCCCAACAGGCGGAACACTACTCGATTGTTCGCTCCCTGTTCCACGGGAACCCCAGCCACGCCCCAGCGGAGCATCAAATGCTCACCGGCTGGATGGGAAGCCGTCCTGGCACTGCACGGGCCGTGATCGAGAAGCCATCGCTGGGCTCGGTGGTCTCCAAACTTCGTGGCAGCCGTCGCAGCGGCATGCCACCCTACGTGGCCGTCCCCTGGAGTTTCCACCACGAGTACGGCGGCTCTCCATTCGGCCAGGCATCCTACCTGGGCGCAGGCTGCGAACCGTTTGAAAGTGGCCATCTCCCCAAGTCGGCCACGCAGCCCTTCGAGGTCCCGGCGCTCACGCTGCAGCCCCAAAACTCGCGACCCCGCCTGCGGCGCCGCAGAGGCCTGCTCGAACAACTGGACCGCTATGCCCAGGGGAACCGCGACGACATGATCGGTCGTAAAGGATCCTTCTGGAACGATGCGCACCGACTGCTTCTGGACGATGAAGCTCGCCAGGCTTTTGACCTGACCCAGGAAACCAGCGCCTTACGAGCCCAATACGGCCCCCACGAATGGGGCCAGGCGGCGTTACTCTCCCGCCGACTGGTCGAAGCGGGCGTCACGTTCGTGATGCTGCAGTGCGGCTTGAAGCAGGACTGGGATACGCACGACAAGAATTTCCCGCGTCTGAAAGACCAACTCCTCCCCCCATTGGATCGGGCAGTGTCGACCTTGCTAACCGATCTCAGACAACGTGGCCTGGAGCAGAATACACTGGTCCTGGTCATGGGTGAGTTCGGCCGCACTCCCAAGGTGAACGCCAAAGCTGGCCGCGACCATTGGGCCGAAGTCTTTAGTGTACTGCTCGCGGGGGGCGGCCTGCGCCACGGACAGGTGATTGGCGCCAGCGATCGCCACGGCGCGTATCCGGCTGACCGGCCCTATCATGCCCACGACCTGTTCGCCACCATGTACCACGCTCTGGGAATCGATCCACACAGGTTGTTCTATGACAGGCAAGGGCGTCCCATCCCGGTCCTGGCTGGTGGTCAACCCATTCCCGAACTGCTGACCGGCGCGGGTTAGCGACCTGCTAACCTGTGTTTCAGGTCGACGATGGCTCGAGCCATCCGATCGCGCAGCTCAAGGTACCAGGCGTCGTTCAACGTCCACTCCACGGAGCCGGGAAACATCCTGGCAATGTCTGCGACGATGGCTTCTCCCACTGTCACGTCGACTTCCTGCCGGCGCCCAGCCGCAATCAAATCTTCCAACAGGCGTGCGTACTCATAATCATCTACACTTTCGCGATAGGTCATCACGCGCAGACTGGGTGTAATCGTAAAATCAGGCTGGTTCGGAAAGCCCTGACGCTGCGGTGGATAGAAATAACACAAGGCACCATTGGCCAGTCGTGCAGAAGGATCTTGCCAGGG
>CAZITS010000730.1:0-1197 GCA_964542185.1 uncultured Pirellulaceae bacterium | reverse complement strand
TTATGGGGATCGTCTGGCTGGCCGTATGGATGATGCCACATGAGTGTATCCCAGATTACGTACCCACTCCCACCGAGGTGGAACACCTCCAACCCGACTTCACGGTTCGTCATTCCTGGCACATTAATGCCCAGGCGGCTGCTATAGGCGGCGTAACTCCACAACCTGTCCCGCTCTCGCGGCACTTCGTAGTCGTTCCAAAAATAGTCCTCCCAGCGGTAGTAGTTCTCGTCAATTTGAGGCACGTGCGTGATCAGGTCTTTAAATGCGTAGGCGCCGTCATCTCGGTGCCGCAGGCTCTCAAACCCCTGCAGGCAATGAACGATCTGGAGCTTTGCCGTCAGCGGATCACTTTTCAACAGGCGGATCAGGTGCAGAATCTTCTCCGTGCCCGCCGTCTCGTCGATAAGCATATAAAACTTGTCAACCCAACCATGCCTGTCGAGGTTACGGACCATCTCCCGGTAGTAGTCCAACACCAGGCGATCCCATTGCCGCCGCGTCACCTGGACACTGGTGTCAAACCAGGGGTCACCCGGCTTCTTGTCGTACGTCACCTGGGTCATTTTGCGGAAAGTCTGCCAGCCCATGGTGACATGCCCTGGATCGGTATTCCAGGATTTCAGAGGTTCCCCGGGAAGGTGCTTGAAGATGTGACTCACGCTGGGATTGGTGTGCGTCAAGCAGACCGAATTCACCTTCAGATCATCAATATAGTGCGTCAACGTTTCATTGAATTCCTGAAACTCCCAATCGTAGAGCCTGAAGAAATTCCCCGGCGCATCGACTCCGTACCCTTGAGGAGGAGGTTCCCACTTCATTCCGACTTCTACAAACAACGCAACGTTCTTGGGATAGAACTTCTCCCGCGCCATAAAATCATAATAGGTCCGCGCCAGCCTTTTCAGATCTGCTTTCGTCTCCACACCATGGTAGATGCGCGTCGGATTCAACGCGGCGTTCCCGCTGTTCTTGGCAAAATACTGCCCGCCCATGTGGCTGCGAAAGCTGGAGTACTCAGGAAGCTCGAAATCATAAACCTGCACGGCGAGTGGCAAACGCAGGGGTGCCTCGTCCGCCGTAACAATCGTGATCTCGCCGCGGTAGATCCCGCGCGGCGTCCCCGTAGGCGTTCGCACCGTCAACCAAAACGCCAGGTTGCCATCATTGGGAGCGGCGGCCCGCGGCTTCACTGGC
>CAZITS010000729.1:0-3560 GCA_964542185.1 uncultured Pirellulaceae bacterium | reverse complement strand
CGGTCAAACAGTAACACACCTTTGCAAGCGTTAACTCTATGGAATGATGCGATCTTTTTCGAATGCGCGCAGCAGCTGGCTCGACGCATCGTTGATGAAGTTCCCCGCGTCCTTAACGAGACGCCGCTTAGCGACCGTATCGAACATGGTTTTCAACTTTGCCTGAGTCGTTCCCCGACAGCGGCAGAACATTCAGCCGTCGCCAAACTGTTCAATCAACAGCAGGAGCTCTGTCAGCAAGATCCAACTGCCGCAAAAGCACTTCTTGGATCTGCGCCAGTTTCCGCGGACACGACAACGGAAGAACTGGCAGGCTGGGTACTCGTGGCACGTACATTACTCAATCTTGATGAATTCATCACCAAGGAATAGTTGCCAGAACTTGACGCCAGCTGTGGTTACCTCCCTTGCAGGACCCTGCTGGTAATGGAGAACAACGAACATGCCATTACCCGCTGCAACCCGCGATGCGCGGCGTGAGTTTTTTACGACTTCAGCAGCCGGCTTGGGCGGCCTTGCCTTGACATCGATGTTGGCTGAAGAACAGCTGCTCAGCGCCGAGTCCACCACCACAGACAAGAATCGTCTGGATGTAAGGCCACCGCACTTTGCGCCTCGTGCGAAGCGGTGCATCCTGATTTTTCTAGCGGGTGCTCCCAGTCATGTGGATCTCTACGATCCGAAACCCGTATTGCAGCAACGCCATGGGCAACAACCACCTAAATCGCTGACTGACACCGTGCGATTTGCGTTTATCAAGAAAGACAGCGCCATACTGATGGGCAGTCCCCGAAAGTTTCCACAGTGTGGGGAATCTGCGATGCCCTGGTGTGACCTGATGCCGAAACTCGGCTCCTGCGTAGACGACATTGCCCTGATTCGTTCGATGCATACAGACGCCTTCAATCACCACCCCGCCCAACTCATGATGACCACAGGAGTACCGCGTTTTGGCCGACCAAGCCTGGGATCCTGGTTAACCTACGGCCTGGGCTCTGACTCACGGAATCTTCCTGGCTACGTTGTTTTGCCAGTAGGACGAGGCAGTAGCGGCGGCGTCTCTAATTGGACAAGCGGGTTCCTGCCTAGCAGCTACGAAGGTGTCGTCTTCCGCAGCCAGGGAGAACCGGTCTTGAACCTGAATAATCCCCCGGGCGTCTCGCGAAAAATGCAGGAACTGGGATTGGGTGCGATTACAACACTTAACCAAGAACGCTACCAGCTGCTACGTGATCCTGAAATTGCCAGCCGTATCAGTTCATATGAACTGGCGTTTCGTATGCAAGCCGCGGCGCCACAATTGATCGACCTCTCAAGCGAGTCCCAGGAAACACTGAATGCGTACGGTGTTACTCGTCCAGAACCCAAGAAACACAATTTTCGCGGAGGAGGGCCGCACGTCTACCAGCAATTTGCAACGAACTGCCTGCTGGCCCGCCGCCTTGTCGAACAAGGCACTCGATGTGTCACTATTATGCACGCCTCGTGGGATCACCACAGCAATTTAACCGACGAGATCTCCTACAATGCAGGGATGCTCGATCAACCCGCCGCGGCCCTCCTGCACGATCTCAAACAACGCGGCATGCTGGACGAAACGCTGGTTGTTTGCGCCGGCGAATTTGGGCGTACGCCATTGGCTGAAAATGGGGGCGGTGCCAAACAGAATACGGGTCGGGACCATCATCCTTTTGGTTTCAGCCTGTGGCTCGCCGGGGGTGGTATCAAGGGTGGCCAGGTCATTGGTGCAACGGACGATATCGGCTGGGCGCCAGTCGCCGATGCGGTGCATGTGAACGATCTTCACGCCACCATCATGCATCTTTTTGGTTTTGACCACCTGAAGTTCACACATCGCTTTCGCGGTCTCGACGTCCGCCTGACAGATCAGGGTGGCCATGTCGTCAACAAGTTACTGGCGTGAACATGTGTAACCCTCTGCTACCCCAGACCGCTGCCTGAAGTAGCTCACGGTTACCGTCTTGCTGCGACCGTGCCAGGTACACGCTGTCTCTCAGGAGCAGGCACCCAACGCATGATGGGACCGCGGTCCGTTCCCGTTCTACTTGTGGCGGATCGCCCCGCCCCAGGCTCACTGGCAACAATACGATTCTGCCGCGATCGTGTCGGCACTCGAGTCGTGGACGGCTGCTCTTCATTGAAAGTCGCCTGACTACGCAACCGCGTCCATCGCGCGTCCCCGCGCCGCTGGCTATGCCCAGCAGCATTGGGAACCTCAACTTCTTCCACATTCCCAATGATCCGCCCCAGAAATCGATGCATACCAACCCGCCATGTTTCAGTCCAAGACACCGCAGCGGCGGTCGGTACCAGAGCGGTACGCGCAGGGAGTCTGGGTTGATTCCGGCAGGGGCAACCCCGTCCGGTCACGGACTGCGGCAAGAATTGTGAACCGGACACAAATCTGTTCCTGCCGGAACTGGGTAATTGTGCCAATACGGGCTCCAGGGAGCCCGGTGCCAGAATGCACAACAAAATCCACATCGTCAGTCGCATGAGCCACCTCTCTGCTGCCAGGGCTCGCACCAACAGATTCTGTCGACCATGCGCCCCTCCAACGGCTATCGATTGCTGCCGCCTTGTTCAGCCAGAATTTTCCACACAACCGGCAAGACCTTCGCATATTACCTAAAGTGACAACGCCCTGATCACCTGCATTGGCTGCCGCCGACACCGCATCGCAATCACAATTTTGCAGGCATGCGCCCCTTGGGATCGGCCAGGGATAACGACGTTGGCAGAACTTCCCGTGATGACTATTCTCTGCACGCCGCTTCGTTGAAAAGGAAACAAACAATGCCAACAAGCTCGCACTGGCCTCTTGGCCCCCTCTATCTGGCCTTGGTGTCAACTCTCTGGAATCCTTTCCTCGTAACCGCTGCAGACTGGCCACAGTGGCGAGGACTCCACCGGGATGGTTTCTCCCAGGACACAGGCCTACTGCAAAAATGGCCCAAGGGAGGCCCACAACTTCGCTGGCAAGTCCTCAATCTCGGCAATGGCTACTCCTCACCGACCATTAGTCGAGGACAGTTATATCTCCAAACAACGCGTGGTGACCATGAGTTTACGATTGCCTTTACCGAGACCACCGGTGAAAAACTCTGGTCAGCTCCGATCGGCAAGGTGGGACCTAACCGCGGCCCTCAATATCCGGGCACACGTAGCACCCCCACCGTCGATGATGATCGACTCTACTGCCTTGCTTCTGACGGTACGCTAACGTGCCTGAACACCGCTTCCGGAAAGCAAATTTGGCAACACCACCTGGCAAATGATTTTTCCGGAAAAGTCGGCAACTGGGCTTACTCGGAATCGATCTTGATTGACGGAGAGAAGCTCATCTGTACACCTGGGGGTACGGAGGCAACACTGCTCGCGCTGAACAAACGTACTGGGGAACCAATCTGGAAATCCGTCATTGGAGACAACCAACATGCGGAATACGCCTCCCCTGTCATTTTTGCAACCGGCAACTCCCGCCAGTACGTCCAGTTCCTTTCGGGTGGGATCGTCGGTGTAGACGCTGTCTCGGGGAA
>CAZITS010000728.1:0-3567 GCA_964542185.1 uncultured Pirellulaceae bacterium | reverse complement strand
GCAGTTAGCCGAGCGCTGCAGCAGGTGATTCTGTCACCCCGTCAGGATTCCGAAGAATCCCAGCGGCGCCACCGTGAAAAGCCCCCAGATACTGAATTCCTGGTACTGGGCCGAGACTTTCGAGTCAATGAATTCGGTTTTGGTCACGACCGATGCACGACGATTGAAACTGCAGACCTGGTCACTCAATGGGGCCAGTTGATGACCACGCTCAATCGTATCGAAAAAAAGTGTCCTGCTTAGATCGCGTGCCCAGGCGCCGACAACAGTCCCTAACAACACCCAACAAACGGAGAACTAGATGTGCACTCCATGCTCCGGATTTACTTAGCCCCGTAATCGTTCGTCAGAATCTGTGGGGTTGTTTTACTCTCGGGGGTTGTGATCAATTGGCCGGATTCTCAGGAAGTCGCGGGCAAAGCCGTGTCGCTTGCAGCACTTCCTGCAGAACCGCGCCATTGGTCGCTACTCCTTCGCCACTAGGAATCGTCGGCCCTCCCTGCCAATCCGTGAATGTGCCACCCGCCTCTTCAAGAACCGGCTGTAATGCAGCCGCATCCCAGATATTCATCAGCGGATCAACCATCGCAACTGCACGGCCGGTAACAACCAACAGATAGCCGTAGCAATCACCCCAAGTGCGTGTGATCCCCGCTTGTCGCTGTAGTGACTCGAAAGCGGACTGGGAATCGCGGACCGCAAACGAGTCGATTTGTGTAGTCACCAATAGCCCCTGGTCTAATCGCGGGGTCTTCGAAACTCGGGTCTGCCGGGCCGATTCCGTTCCCCGCAGATACCAGCAACCTCGACCTGTCGCCGCATACACGCATTCCTCAAGTGCCGGAATATCGATCACTCCAATTACACTGCGGCCATCGTACTCCACACCGACCAGAGTCCCGTAGAGCGGAACACCACTGACAAAGCTCTTGGTACCGTCGATCGGGTCGAGAATCCAACGGAACCCCGTCGTCCCTTGCTGCTGCCCGAATTCTTCACCGACGATTCCATCGTCTGGAAAGAGATTACCAATACGTTCTCGCAACAGTAGTTCTGCCTGGCGATCCGCGACCGTGACCGGTGAACTGTCTGCTTTAAGCTCTACTGCGAGGCTATCGCTGCGAAAGAACTCCAGTGTTTTGCGCCCCGCTTCGCGGGCAGCAGACAGTGCCAATTCAAAGCGTGTCTCCAGGGCATCATCAGATAATGTCATGTGCAATCAGATCTCACTGAATTCAAGACAGCTGGAACATTCACCTTCCTGAAGGTCTGTCGGTCACTCGTAAAGAGCGGTAGCACGGTAACAAACGGCATCCAACCACAAACAGAAATAACACGGCCAACCCGAGGCACCGCTGTGATGGGCATGACAATTTACCGTCAGACATCGCACACGGCAACGGCCTCGGCCAGACCCTTGAGAGGATCTCTGGTGGGGATGAACTCGTGCCCTACAAATCCTTCATACCCTACGTCGACTAGTGCCTGCATCAGCGGTGGGTAATTGATTTCCTGAGACGCATCGAGTTCTCCACGTCCCGGATTTCCTGCAGTGTGGACATGATTGATAATCTGCTGATGTTCGTTAATCCGCGTAACCAGGTCACCTTCCATAATCTGTACATGATAGGCGTCAAACAACAGTCCCAGACGGGGTGACCCGACCTGCTTGATAATCTCCGCGCAATAGTCCAGACGGTCTCCCTGGTATCCAGGGTGTCCCTTCATCGGGTGAGTGGTTACCCGGGTATTCAACATCTCCAACGACAGGTTGACCTTTTTCTTCTCGGCGTAGCCGACAATTTCCTTGTAACCGGCGACACAGTTGCGCATTCCCTCCTCCGGATCAATCCGCACCGGGTTCTCCGGAATTTGAGCAGGCTCAGGATTTTGTCCCGCAGCAGGCTCACCCGTGTCGTGGGCATATCCAGTAAAAGTAATGACATTGGAGACGTCCGCATCGGCGCAATCGTCGATAGCTTGTCGCAACAACTCCAGACACATAGGCTGATATTTCAGCTGGTTCATCCCCTGGACAAACAAGTGACTTCCCGCAATTGCGCAAGTCAATCCGTACTTCTTCAGCGTTGACCACTGATCTGGAGCCACTAATTCAACGCTCAGACAACCCAAGTTTCGCGCAATCTGGCACGTTTGTTCCACTGTCCAATGGTCCGCAAAGCACCAGTGGACAATAGAGTGTCGAATTCGACCCTTCGGCATCCCTTCCCTTTCACTTACTACTGGTTAGGGCTCGTCTGGTCAGTGCCGGCATCCGGCAAAAGCGGGCGCCGCTATCGTTACAGCCTTGCAGCAACTGCCGCGCAGCAGTACCGAACCGGCCACGCACACCGGCAAACAGTAACACTCTGTACTCCAGGCCCGCTGACGGCCACCTTGTACTAAGCCCATTTACGTCCAGTCTGACGGTAAATGCGTTCTTCGTAGTTCCCTAGCAGTCCTCCGATGACATCCCATCCTTCGGAACGACGAATCTCGATGTCGCCATGTTGATTCACACGTACGACTGTCTCATCGGTAACACCCGCAGTCGCCAAATCAGCGGCACTTATTTCATCATCGCTGACAATGCAGACCAGGGAACGACCGGTCATTTCAACAAATTTCATTAGAATTCCATTACTTGGGATCTAACCAATAGCATCCCCGATGCCGTCGAAACGTATGCAACCTGTTGCAATCTGCCGACCAGCTTACTCACCCAGAATACTCTTGAGTGCTGCTTCCTTTGCCGGCCCACGATGAAAATCAAAGGCGCGAAAAAATCGTGGCTGGGCATCAATCGGTGTCTTTTCGTCAGTAAGAATACGTGCCAGATAGGCACACGCCTCAGGAGCCCGGCTGCGCCAAATAATGTCGTGGCCCGCTGGCGTATTCCACTGGTCTCCTGCCTGCTTCAGCCAGGTCGTAAAGAAGACGCTCTCCTGGCCATCGGCAGCCAGCCCTAACGCCTCCAGGTACCAACGATCCTTCCCATCATGCTGTAGCGCAAGCTGCGCCCACAAGGTAGCCGCGGCGGGTATTTTCTGGTGCCGCAAGGCAATCGCCAGCTCCCGGCGTACCAGGGCAGAATCGTCCTCGACGAGCGAGGCGATCAGCGGCAGCGGGTTGCGCGTACGTTGGCGTGCCAGCCGGATTCCAACAGAACGAATATTGGGGTCACTATCCTCCAGTGCTTGCTGCACCCACGTGTCGCCATCCGTCCCTTTACCCAGCAACCACAGCGCGCGAGCTCGAAAACGCGGGTTGGAGTTCTCCGTGAACATCGTTGCCAACCCATGCTCGGCAGCCGCACCGGACTTACGCAGCGAAGTTCGCGCCAGATACTGCACGACACGGTTGGGACTCTGCAGCGCGGCAAGCGCACCGGGCACCGTGGAAAAATCAAATTTTGGCACCATTGCCGAATGCCCTGGAGGGGCAACGCGAAAAATGCGGCCGCGATCCACGTCTCCCATACGATGCCCACCGACTCCTGGATCATACCAATCAGCGACATACAACGAACCATCGGGAGCGACACACACGTCCGAAGGTCGAAACCAA
>CAZITS010000727.1:0-3569 GCA_964542185.1 uncultured Pirellulaceae bacterium | reverse complement strand
CAGGGATTCCCCGAGATGCCTGGCTCGCGTTAGGCCTCCGCCTCAAACCAGGGTGGACTCTTGAGGTCGTCCAGGAACTGTTTTTGATCTTGCGGTCCGGAAATCTCGTTGGCCGCTTGCAGGGCGTCCTCGTAATGTCTGGCGGCAGCCACGGGGTCGCCGGCGGCCGCCTGAGCACGAGCCAGTGCTTCATGGGCGTACGCCAAATCAAAGCCTCGCAGCCTGAGTTGTTGTGTCAACTCAAAACAGTGCATGGCATGGACTACGGATTGTTCGCCCGACTCTAGAACCGCGTAGACCCTCGACAACAACCAGTGCCCTCGCTGTGCATTCACCGGCTGAAATTCTGGAGAGTGCTGCCAGTGATACATCGATGCCAACGCAAATTGTTCCAAGCGTCTCTGCTCCTGTTCGTCCCGAGCGGGTTGTGCGAGCAAACGCCAGACCTGCTGGTTCATTTCGATGCCCAGATAATGATGCGTCTCCGGCGTCAACTGAAAGTCCGACATCCCTGGACCTGCCTGTATGCTTCCCAGTGGTTTGGTTCAGACTCATGCGTCACGATCCCATGATCCTATCTGGTTACCCGCTGTCAACAAATGTCACTTGCAGGCACACCTGGAGTTTCAATCCACTCTCATTTTCTTGACATCCCCGGCGTCCCCTGGGACGATTTCAGCAAGTCACAAGAAACGTCCCCCGGCAGCACTCCTGCAGGAAAATCTGGCGATGAACTCGATTCGACACCGTCCGCCGCAGGTTTGCAGTCCGCCAAAGTGCGCGGACATGCTGTCCCCCCAGATCACGCCAACCGGTCACAAGACCGGCTGGCCACCGATTCAGGTGTGGATGGGACGGTTTGTCCTGGCGACGCTCACACTACCATCGTTGGCATCTGCAGCCGATCCACTGCCGTCCTGGCGGGAGGGTACGTCCAAACGCCACATCCTCGATTTCGTCGAATCGGTCACAAACACAGAGAGCGTGTGGCACGTACCCGAATCCCAGCGGATCGCGACTTTCGACAACGACGGCACGCTGTGGTCCGAATATCCGCTCTATGTCCAGTTCCTGTTTGCGATCGACCGCGTGAAACAAATGGCAAGTCTGCATCCCGAGTGGAAAACGCAACAGCCCTTCCAAGCTGCCTTGGAAGGTGATCTTACTACGCTGATGAAAACCGATGGCAAGGGACTGCTAAACTTCCTGGCAGTGACACACGGTAGCCTGAGTATCCAGGAGTTTCAGAACGCCGTGGCGCAGTGGCTGAAAACCGCACGGCATCCCCGTTTCCATCGTCCTTATACCGATCTTGTATTTCAGCCGATGCTGGAACTCCTCGCGTACTTGCGCACCCACGGATTCAAGAACTACATCGTTTCTGGCGGTGACAGCGAGTTCCTGCGTGTCTGGACCCAGCGTGTTTACGGCATACCACCTGAACGCATCGTCGGCAGCCGCTTGAAAACGCAACTGGTGTTGCAGGATGCAATACCGACGCTTTTTCGTTTACCTGAGTTTGAGTTTTTCAACAATAACGAACGCAAACCGATCAGCATTCGCAACGTGATCGGGCGACGCCCCATCGCCGCGTTTGGGAATTCCGATGGCGATCTGGCAATGCTGCAATGGACCGCTGCAGGAAAAGGAAAACGACTCACAATGATCGTTCATCACACGGATCACGAACGTGAATGGGCTTACGACCGAGAGGGCTCTATTGGCCAGCTCAATAAGGCACTCGATGTAGCAAGCCAACGAGACTGGAACGTGATCAACATGAAAACGGACTGGAAGGTCATTTACCCGTTTCAATCAGCACCATAGGCACTACCTCGAACGCCCCGAACACCGGGTGAAGTCACCCACTTTCTGGAACAACACATGCGGTTCTCTCGTTGGCCTGACAGCTTCATCAGCAGAAGAGTCCTTGGCAGCAGGCTGTCGCGCCTCCCAGAATGTGCGACAGTGTGTACTTCGATTTTCCAGACTTCTGTAATACCACACTCGGCAAATACAGACGCGCGCCATGCCTGATCACGACGTCATCCTCATCGGCGGCGGACACAATGCTCTGGTCTGTGCCGGCTATCTCGCCCGAGCGGGCCTGGATGTACTGGTACTCGAACGCCGTGGTTTCGCAGGTGGCGCCACCGCAACGGAAGAACTGTTTCCCGGATACCGGGTCTCATCCTGTTCCTACATTTGTCACCTGCTGCAATCCAAAGTGATTGACGACCTGGAAATGCGGCGCTATGGATTCGAGGTCTTGAATCTGGATCCCGAGCCGTTTCACCCCTATCCAGATGGGCGTCGCCTCTGTCGCTGGCATTCTCTGGAACGATGCCAGGACGAACTCGCCCGTTTCTCGCGCCACGACGCAGAAGCTTTTCCCGCGTGGCAGGCGTTCTGGCGACGTGCCGCTGAAATCATCTACCCCTGGTTCCTGAAACCACCGCCCTCGCGCGCCGAACTGCAGGCCTCGGTAGCTGGAACTGCGAACGCTGCCTTCCTGAACCGACTACTGACGGTCAGCGTGGGTGACGTCGTCCGAGAGTTTTTTACAGACGAAGCCGTGCGAGGTTCGTTCTTGCAGGTCCAGGATGTCGGTGACCCTGAGGCCCCGGGTGGCGCCTTCTGCTATTCGCACATCCGTTGCGACACATTCAGCCGTCCCCAGGATGTCGGAATTGTCCGCGGTGGAATGGGAATGATTGCCAGCGCACTGGCCGACTCAGCGCGCGCGCACGGAGCAGACATTCGCACTAACGCAGTCGTCCACAAAATCCTTGTTGAATACGGCGCAGCAACGGGCGTACGGCTCGCCGACGGCACCGAGATCACGGCTCGACGGATCATTTCCGGTGCCGACCCCAAACGAACGCTACTGGGATTAGTTGGTCCCGACCAGCTGCCAGCCGGCAGTCTTAAACCGGCCCAAGCGATGAAAACCAGGACTGGCTACCTGAAGTTCCATGCCGCACTCAGTAAACTGCCCGATTTCAGCCATTACTTTCCCACCGACTACGATCCGCGTTACATCGCCAGTATGAAGATTTGCCCGTCGATGCAGTATTACCAAGCCGCCTGGGACGCTGCGGCGGCCGGCCGTCCTGCCGAACGACCGGTCATGGAGGTCCAGATCCCGTCGGTACTCGACGACACGCTGACAGAACCCGGCCAGCATGTCATGTCGGTCTGGGGTCTCTACGCACCAGTTCATCCCCGCGACGGAGACTGGGACACGCTACGTGAACCGGTCGGCGAACGCCTGATCGATGTCCTCTGCGAGTACGCCCCCGATTTGCGCGAGTGCCTGGTCGACTGGTCACTGTTTACGCCGGTGGATTTAGAGCGCCGCGTGGGCCTGACTGACGGAAACATCCGCCACCTTGACATCGTCCCGGATCAGTTCCTCGACCAGCGTCCCATGGCTGGCTGGTCTGGATACGAGACACCGATCGACGGCCTGTTTCTCTGCGGAGCCGGTACCCATCCAGGCGGAGAAGTCACCGGCGCCTGTGGGCACAATGCCGCCCATGTGATTCTCAGGACACTTTGAAGCCATG
>CAZITS010000726.1:0-3574 GCA_964542185.1 uncultured Pirellulaceae bacterium | reverse complement strand
TGCACCCGATCCCAGTAGGCCTGGCAGGCCTGAGCGTCGCGGGTGCCGAGCTGGTAGCTGGTGATCGCGCTGCATAAGTTGTCGAGTAATGTCTCTTCATGGCTGAAGAGTGAAACTGCGGATGCCCATGACCAGAAGGCTGGTGAACTGAGGCGAGGATTGATATGCGGATAGGACCGCATTTGTGCAATGGCTGCCGCTCGCTCCGCGCGGACGGTTGCAATGCGACGTGCGAGCGCAGCGGTTTCCTTCTCCTGTTGGGCGTCCACAACCGTTGAATTCAAAGGCGCAGGAAAGAATTCGACAAAGCTGGTCAACAGGCTGCGCTGGAACGTCCAGGCTTCAACGAGACGCTGAAGTCGAAAATGGACCGCCGCGTCTTTTTTCGTGACGCGAGATTGCGCGTCGTGAACACATTTTTGCAGGAATCGAATGTCGCTGGCGGTGTACTCGCGAAATTCGTCATTCGGCTGCACATAGGAACTATTGGACCAGGAGACCCACTGGTAAAAAAGCCAGTCTTTGTGGTCACCCCGATAGGGGCCAGGTTTCCTCCGTTGATAGACTTCTTCGAGGCGATCCCAGAACCGGCGCATGGGCGCTGCGGCGGCGCCGTAAGAAGCCGAGCAAAACTCGTCCATGATCTGGTCTACATTCGCGTTCACGTCCCATTGAAGGGCTTGCAGATAATAGTACTTCGGGCCGTCAAACGGCCAGTCACCGCCACATTCGGTAACGTGAGCCAGGGCGCCCAGTTCCTCGTGTCCCCATTTGAGGAACTCCTGCGCGGCGCGTGGGTAGTGTCGGAAGCCGAGGAATGATGCGCCGTACATATAGGAATACAGATTCACAGACTTGCAGACGGCTTTCCATTCTTCGGCCTGTTGAAATTCATCCTCCAGCACGAATGTTTTGGTAATCGCGACATTGGGATGAAGTTGAAATCGTGGGGGAGCGGAGGTGTTGGCGTAGGCCATCGCCTCCACCCACTTTCCAGGATGTCTGACGCGTACTTGTGCGGCTACCTGGTTGACCCAGTGGAACCAGCGTTCGGACAGTGAGTAGGATGGGGAAAACGAGTTGATGAACTCAGTGCATTGCGTGCATTCGCACCAACCATTGCCGTCATTTTGGCCAATCGAGACGACGGCGGCGTCCGGACGACGCGCGAAGAATGCATCGATGTATTCGACAGCCCGTCGCACAGTCCCAGGATTAGTGGTGCAGATTTGCCATCCATTTCCGTAGCTCCACCACTGCCGTTTGCCATCGAACTGCGCGAACCATTCCGGATGTTCCTTGAACTGCTGGCCGGCGAACATGTGCTGGATCGCGTGTCCTCCATACCCTTCGCCGTGTGCGCCTAGCCGGAGGAGTTTCCGGGCGGGTGAGAAATAGTACATGCTGCAGTTGGAGCGGCTGAGGTAGTCAGGTTCGTAGCGTCTGGCGAGGCCGGATGGAAGGGACAATGTGTTCCGCTGGGGAACCACTTCGCCGTAACGCGGGTCTGGGAACAGCCAACGCACGCCACAGAAGTCGTGCAGGAAACGTTCAACTGCCCATTGGGCCGATCGCTCGAGTTGCCCCGCCAGGATTAGATGCCACGTGCCATCGCGCTGGAGTGTTTGTACCAGATAGCCATCCCCCCGGAGGTCGGCAAGCTGCGGTGCCTGCAGGTCCACAAAGGTATCTCGACCGACATGGATGGTAAACGCCGCCGAGTCCGAGGGGGCGGCGAGTTGGATCTTCTGGCCGCTGATGAGAGAAAGGTAGTGGCAGAGGTCGCGTGCAGCATCCTGGGCGAGGGGCAGTTTGGCAGCAGTGACACGCGGTGACGGGTGTTCCGGTCCGAACACGAGTACCGTTTCCGCGGTTAGAGTGGATGCGAACAGTGTGGACAGCAGCCAGGCAGCTGCAGGACGTAAAACGGAGAGTCGGTGAAACACGCAGTAGCCTCTTGGTTGTGGCGGCGGGACCGGAGTTTGTTGACAATAGTATACGTCGTATGCGAACAACGTGTTTCGGCGGTGCGCGGTGTTCTTCGAAACGCGTTGCGAGGTTTGACGATCGGTGCGAGTTGGTGCCCCACTGGATGCCGAGCGGGCTCTGCTTTACAACACAGGGGTCGCGCCGCGAACCGCAGGTCGGCAACTTGATTCCATAATATCTCGGCGCACCGGGTCCCACGGGAGCGCCTGTTAACCTGGAGAACGGTATGTCGGATAAACAATACAAAGTGGCCATGATCGGTTTGGGTTTTGGGGCGGAATTTATTCCCATTTATCAGGCCCATCCACAGGCCGAGGTCGCGGCTATCTGCCGACGAAACGAAGCGGAAATGAATAAGGCGGGAGACCGCTTTGGGATCGACGGACGGTACACAAAGTATGAAGAGGTGTTGGCGAACCCTGATATTGATTACGTTCACATCAATTCTCCGATTGCGGACCATGCGCGGATGTCCTTGCAAGCACTCGACGCGGGGAAACATGTCATGTGCACGGTTCCCATGGCGACGACCATCGACGAATGCCGGCAAATTGTTGAGAAGGTGCAGCAAACTGGCCTGAAGTACATGATGGCGGAAACGGTTGTCTATAGCCGAGAGTTTCTGTTCATCAAGGAAATGTATACCAAGGGTGAGCTGGGCAAGATTCAACATTTGGCGGCCTCGCATCCGCAGGATATGGACGGTTGGCCTGAGTACTGGGAACGGATGATCCCGATGCACTATGCAACCCACGTGGTCAGTCCCTGTCTGGGCCTGGTGGACGGGTTGGCGGAGTACGTCAGTTGTTTTGGATCGGGTACCGTTCGTGATGATATCGCGGAGAAATCGGGGAACCGCTTTGCGGTGGAGACGTGCCACATCAAGGTCAAAGATAGTGATCTGACAGCCCACATCTGGCGATTCTTGTACGACGTGGCTCGACAGTATCGCGAGAGCGTTGACGTGTATGGAACCAAAAAGAGCTTTGAATGGACGCTGGTGGAGAATGAACCGCACGTGATCCACACTGCCAAGAAGCCCGAGCCCGAAATTCCCGAGAAAGTCGAAGTCCCGGACTACGCGCATTTACTGCCGGAGCAGATCCAGCGGTTTACCTTGCCCCAAGAGATCCACGATGCGGAGCACCTTTCCTTTATCCAGGGAGGTGGTCATGGCGGGTCGCACCCGCATCTCGTCAACGAGTTCCTCACCGCACTCAGCGAAGATCGTGATCCCTGGCCCAATGCGGTGACCAGTGCGAACTGGACCTGTGTGGGTATCTGTGCGCACCAGTCGGCCGAACAGGGGGGGCAGATTGTCCAGCTGCCAGAATTCACGCTCGGTTAGCGGTCCCCGTTTTGCTTGGGGTCGTTTTGTTTGATGATTTCCCCGACCCCTTTCAAAATACCGCTGAGCAGCATCAACGCTGCGACCACGCAGAACGTAAAGTAGGACATGGCAGGCCTCTGGGGTGTAGAAGACCGGATGCTTGTTCCAGGGCAATTCTACGCCAGCGGAGGTTTTCGGGCACTGGATGAGCAGTTTTGCGCACGAGTCGCGCACCGTGCGCGGACTCGTTGCTGG
>CAZITS010000725.1:0-3583 GCA_964542185.1 uncultured Pirellulaceae bacterium | reverse complement strand
TCGAGTTCCCTTGCACTGGGATCAGTTGCGCAGCAGGCCGGCGTTGGGTGGCACATGCAGGCGCACTCGGCGGAGCCGCTGCAGGCGAAGCCCGTAGCGGGCATCGTGACCGCCTACGAAAAGATATTGCACGCGGATGTGTTGTTGACCAAGGTGCTGGCGGGATGGGGGCAGGATGGCGGGCCCGGGCCGGCGCTCAAACTCGCGTCCCTCTATGTGGATCAATTCGGTCCCAAAGATCTGGCGCGTCCCATGGCGAAGAAATATGGTGTGCCGATCTTTGATTCAATCGAGGGTGCGGTGACGCTGGGCGGAAATCAGGTTGCGGTTGACGGTGTGATCAGTATTGGTGAACACGGTAAATACCCACTCAACGAAAAGGGGCAACAACTGTATCCGCGACGGCGGTTCTTTGATGGGATTGCGGATGCCTTTGAGAAACACGGCCGAGTAGTCCCTGTGTTCAGTGACAAACATCTTGGTCCTGAGTGGCGAGACGCCTCGGCGATTTACGATCGCGCTCGGGAAATGAAGATCCCGATGATGGCGGGTTCTTCGCTACCAGTGACATTCCGACGTCCTGCGCAGACCATTCCCATGGGGGCAGAGATTGAGGCGGCCGTGGGGGTAGGGTACGGCGATCTGGACCGTTACGGAAGCCACACTCTCGACTGTTTTCAATGCCTGGTGGAACGCCGGCGAAACGCCGAGGGGGGAGTGGAGTGGGTGGAATGTTTGCGGGGCGACGCGATCTGGAAGGCCGTGGATGAAGGGGTAGTACAGGAGGACCTGATGCAGGCGGTACTGCGTTTAATTCCCGTTCGAGGCGGTAGCGAAGTTCGGGGAGATGCGTCGTCGTCGCTGTTACTGTTTCGATATACCGATGGACTTCTCGGTGCCGTATTCATGTTGCCGCATTATGCGGGCGGAATTGGCGCAGCGATCAAGCTGCGGGGGCAAGCTGATCCGGTCGCGGTGCATTTTGAAGAACGCGCGGAGCCGGCAATTCCACACTTTGCCTACCTGCTTAAGGCAATTGAACGCATGGTTCACACGGGCAAGCCGTCGTATCCCGTTGAACGAACAGTTTTGACGAGCGGGATTCTGGACCACGCGATCACGTCGCGGTTGGAGGAGAGCCAACGCCTCCTCACCCCACACCTGGAAATCGGTTACGAGCCGGTGGACTACCCGTTCGCCCCGCACATTGACTTGAAGTCGGATCCCCGTAAGCCACTGTCTTAGTGGTGGAGAGGTCCTCGCTATTTCTTGCGTGTTGAGGTGCCTTGTACCTCCGCCTGTCCACCATTTGCGGTTTTGAATTTGCCCGTCCACTGGTAGCCCTTGGCAGTTTTTGTCAGGGTCATTTGGCCTGTGTACGCACCCAAACCTTCCGCCTGGCCGGTCTGCGTACCGGTGATGGAGGTCGCGGTAATCTTGTTGAAAGTGATGCGGAAATACATGCCGGTATTGTCGTAGGACGTCATCACTAGTGCTTTTTTGTCGGGTTCCCAGGCGGTCACAGTGACGACTTCCAGTCCGAGTGAGTTTTTGCCTTTGGAGACGACCAGGTTGCCGTCGAGACGCAGCTCGGCTTTGCTCTCGCCCGTCGTGCCCATCGAGTCTTTGCTGGCCCACTTTCCAGATAGGTGTTTGAGCCAATCTTTGTGGAGTTCCTCAGCCACGAGTTCAGGTGTTAGTAGAGCACTAGTCAGCAGGAGGGTCACTAGCGCCACGGGGTATCGCTTCATTGGGGGGCTCGCTTTTTCCACAGTTCGTCAAGTGAAGGGGGCGGTACGAGCGGCACTTTGGCAAGGGGAACGATTTAACGCAAGGTCAATTCCTACTGCGGAGAGATCGCGGTAGCGGTCGCCGCTATTGTCTGCCAGCGGATTTGTTGTCAGCTGTGGAGGGTGGGGACGCCGCAAGGCTGTCGACGGGGGCGGGATGCTGCTGCAGATAAATAATGCTGTTGATCAATCCTCCCATCATCAGCACCGCACCCGTCAAATAGAGCCAGACCAGGAGGATAATCGTGCCCCCAATAACGCCGTACGTTTCGTTGTAGCGTGCTACTGTTTCCACGTAGATCTGGAATCCGCGGCCAGTGACCGTCCACCCTGCAGTGGCAAACAGACTCCCAGGTGTGAACAGTGACCAGCGGACCTTGGCGCCAGGAGCAAGCCAGTAAATCACCGATGCAGATGTCAACGTGACTAACCCCAGAATGAGCCAGCGGAATCCTCGGTTCAGCAGGAATCCGAGTCGCGGGTCGAAAGAATGTTCTGCCATCCACTGCGTGATGATCGGACCCAGCAATAACAACAAGAGTGCGACCAGGAGCATGATGAAGGCCCCCAGAGTTACGAGCAGCGCCAGGCAGCGCACCTGCCAGGCGTGACGAACGTCGACAACGCCGTAGGCGGCATTTAACCCTCGTGAGATCGTGAGAAATAGCTGCGAGCCGGCAAAGCCGGCGACGAGCAGGGCGAACAGCACGAGTTTGAGAGTGGAGTATTGCTGGATATCTTCAATTTGCCGTAGCAGGACGCTGTCTGCACCAGTTGGAAACGCGCGTCCCGTCGTCTCGGTGAGGCTCTCCATTTCGCCTTCCAGCGGAAGTTGGGCCAACGCGGCAATCAGCAGGATCAGGAGCGGCGCGATAAACAGCATGGCGTAGTAGGCGAACTGGGCACTTCTGGCATCAAGGTGATGCTCGCGAAAACCGTGGAAGGCACGCGTCACCAGCTGGTGGAATCGCAGCTCGCCCAGGTTCCACTGCGACTTCACGGTGTGTTGGTCAGGAACGGACATACAATGAACCGGGTAGACGGTGTCTGTTCTTTCTGACACAGGACCTGCTTTCGCTGTCAGGGGACACAAGCAGGCTGCGTGGAAAGACGGGCTATAGTTTTGCAGTAACCGACATTTGCTCGTCTGTCGAGAGGAAAGGTAAACGCCACGGGGGTTGGGGTGCCAGGGTCACAGCGTACGGGTGAGTGGGGTACTACGGCAGATCCGCGGTGCCCGGCAACGCACGGTACTCGTTGACCAGACGGGCAGCGCCTTCGGCGATGAGCGTCAGTTCATCGACGGTCTCAAAAAATCTTGCTCCCTGACGGATCCATTGGCCGGCAGCGGCCGTATTGGCGGCGGTCGTTCCAAAAGGCACATCGTGGTGTTTGCAGATTTGCAGAATTTCTTCCATGGCCCCACGGACGGTGGGGTGTTCGTAGTCACCTGGATGGCCCATTTCAATCGAGAAGTCACCAGGCCCGACGTAGACCATATCTACGCCCGGCGTGCTGACAATTTCTTCGGCGTGTTCGTACCCGAGGCGGGTTTCGATATGCACGACCAAAGTCGTTTCCTGGTCCTGTTCTGCCATCCAGTTAGCCCAGTTTTCGGGTTGGGTGTACCCGCTGCTGCCATATCCTGGTGCGATCGCACGGGTGCCTCGAGGTGGGAATTTGATGTAGTCGAGCAGGCATTCCACGTCGGCGCGCGTCTCGGTCCGTGGTAGCTGGATTCCTACGATTCCACACTCCAGTAGTTTGGCAACCTCGGCCCGCTCTAGTTGGGG
>CAZITS010000724.1:0-3590 GCA_964542185.1 uncultured Pirellulaceae bacterium | reverse complement strand
GGCGCGGGCCATTGGTTGCCAGGCATTGGCCGTGGCGACCGGAGTGCACGATCGGGATGAGCTGGCATTGTCTGAGCCGGACCTGTTGCTGGACGACCTAGCTAACCCTGGTCCGTGGTTACAGCACCTGGGTCCCCAGTAAGTTCCGTCTGTTACCAGAACGGGAGTCGCTCATGCCGCCGGTGTGGTGCCGAGAGACTCGGTGGCGGGAGTGTCTGGATGGTGATCGAGGGTCTGCTTCGTGGGTTGCGTGTCCACGCGCAATCCACGAAACCATAGCCCGATTGCCAGACAGGCTAATCCGCCGCTACCAACGACCAGTGGGTGGTAACGCAAAGCGCCGTCCGCTCCATCAAAGGCGAGTTGCAGGATCGGTTGCGTTGGCAGATAGAGCGGCAGAACCATCCCCAGCAACACGCTCAGGCCATTGTAGGTGAAGTGAAAGAGGATTCCGGGCAGGATGCTAGACGTTCGCCAGGCCAGTCCGCCAATCAGGATCCCGACCACAAAGGCGGAGAGCGATTGCTGGAAGACACCATGAATCGCGCCGAAGAACAGGCTACTGGTCAGAATCGTGAAGCCGGGTCTTCCAGAACGCCTCAGGCCTGAGAAAAGCAGTCCGCGAAAGGTAAGTTCTTCACAGATTGCCGGCAATACAGCCATCGTCAGTATGAGTGTGCCCAGGGATGCTGGCCCCATGATCGACTCAAGTTCACGAAGTTGTTTTCCAATGGCATCGCTAAGAGGGTACAGCTTGTGGATCAGCTGAGTCAGTTCCATTCCCAGCGGATGGAAACAGGCAGCCAGAAAACCGCCGGCGATTACAGGTCGGTAACCTGGCCATCGCAATAGCAGGCCGTCACGGACACGGCGGCCCAGGAGGCGCGCCAAGAGTACTGCCGGTACCGCCAGCAGGCCCACTTGAACCAACATTTGACTTGTTGCAAAGTCGCGCCAGGTTGCAGGCATGGAAGCCTGGCTGCCAGCTATAAATCGGATGAACAAGAGCAGTAAACCGCAGCAGAGGGCACCCGTAACACCGGGGGTCTCTTGGCGATGACGCCACCAGTGTTTGAGACCGATCCGCAGGCCAACACGTTCGCTTTCGCGAAACAGGACCGATTCCTGATTGAATTGGTGAACTGCCCAGTGAACTGCCAGCCAGCAACCCAGTCCAGTGACGCCCAGGACGGGCAGGCAGTAGCGGGCCGCCAGCAGGTAGTCTCCTTCGATCAACGTTCGCAATAACAAGAGAATTCCGCTGAGGGGAATCAGGCTGGTGCCCGCGTCGAGTTCACAGGCGGGTAGTACCGGGAAAATCATTAACGGCAAACAGACCAGCAGCAATGGCATCAAGTAATACTGCCCTTCTTTGTTGCTGCGGGCGAAGGCGGCAATGCCAAGCGAGAGTGCGCTGAATAACGCGGAAATGGGGAGTAATACGATGAGCAGCCAGACGACTGCGGCGATTGAGGGAGCTCCCAGGCGGAGAGGTTGTGCGCCTTCAACAAGATCCATCTGCCCAAAGAAAAGGGATCCCGTCAACACCAGGCTGCTTAGGTTCAGCACCGCGGTTGCGGAGCTGAACGTAGTGACTGTGAGAAGTTTCCCGCAGACGATTTCGCGGCGATCGGCCGGACTGGTGAGGAGTGTCTCCAGAGTGCCGCGTTCTTTTTCTCCAGCGCATAAATCGATTGCCGGGTAGAAGGCACCGGTCAAAGCCCAGATCATCACGACAAATGGCAACAGACGGGACCAGAAAGCCAGTTGTTGACGACCTGCTTCTGCGAGATCGACGTGAGCTACGCGAAACGGGCGGGTCGCGGTGATCGGAATTTGACGTGAACGCAATCCCGCACGGACAATCTGTTCGCGCCAGCTTTGGAGTACTTGTTTTGTTCGTTGTGCAGCGAGTCTCGATTTGTCGTTGGCGGTGTTCAGGAAAAGTGTGGGCTCGGGAACCTCACTGAAGCTGGGCAGTTGCGTATCCTGGCTTGTGGGGCGTTTTGCCAACTGCTGATTGAACTGCTCTAGCCGAAGTGAGAAATCATCTGGAAACAGGACCACCGCATCGACATGACCTTGTTGGATTTCCTGTTGCACCCGTTCGCTGAGGGCTTCCTGGCTCAACGCTGGCCAGTCCGGTGGTGCTGATCCCAGGGCGATCAGTTGCCGGGTGGCGTTGTCGACCAGCCCGTCACTGAAACGGTCACCATTGAGGAGGCTGGGCTGGGCGGGGAGACGTTTGGCACCAATCACCCAGACGCGGCTGGGGTGGTCGTGGCGAAACTGGGCCACCTGGAATACGCTGATTGCGAGCAGGGGATACAGCAACAACGGCAGGACCGCGATCGTGAAGAGCGTACGGCGGTCGCGTAGTTGATCGCGACATTCCCTCCAGAAGACCAGCCGTATGTTGGACCATCGCATAGTTGTTACCGTGGTGATTAAGTCGTAGCCAGATGGTCAATTTTCAGGGAGATCTGCTGTGGTTACTGTCGATCAGGTGAGTCCACCGGACGCCACCGAGACGGTGGTTTCGCTGTCGGACGATGCTCGAGGTGAATCTGATGAATGGACGGAACGATCTTCGCGGATCAGCTCAAAAAAGAGTTCTTCCAGATCGGCGTAGCCGTGCTCTTGGGCCAGGTCACGCCAGTTTCCCTCCGCCAGGAAGCGGCCGCGGTGCAGAATGGCCACCTTGTCACAAAGTCGTTCCGCTTCGCGCATGATGTGCGTGGAGAAGACGATGCATTTTCCTTGGTCTCGCAAGGTGCAGACGGTATCCAGTAGGCTGCGACCTGCCAGGACGTCGAGGCCAACGGTGGCTTCGTCAAAAATCAGTACCGGTGGATCGTGAATCAAAGCCCGGGCGATGGAAGTCTTCTGTTTCATTCCACTCGACATCTTTGCGCCGAGTACATCGCGGAAGTCGTGCATCTCAAGCTGTGTAAACAGCCCCTCCATGCGGTCACGCAGCAATTCCGGGTCCAGGCCATGCAGACGGCCGAAATAGGTGACCAGTTCCCACGCTGTCATGCGGTCATAAATCGCCGTGTTGCTGGAGACAAATCCAATTTTCTGGCGTACGAGTGCAGAATCCTTTACGACATCGCAGCCATCGATGGTGGCGTTGCCGCTACTGGGTGCAAGGACGGTTGCCAGGATCCTCAATGCGGTGGTCTTGCCCGCTCCGTTTGTTCCCAGGAGTCCGTAGATTTCCCCACGTTTGGCATCGAATGAAATCGCATTGAGGGCGATGGAATCGCCTTGCTGCCAGTCCGTGTAGATTTTGCTCAGTTGATGTACACGGATCATTTTCAGTGACGCTTCAAGAAAGGAGGCTATACGAAAGGAGTCAGGTGAACGGGCACCGACAGGCACGCTACCAGGGAGACGGTTGCCGCGGTGGTGCAGCGTTATTTTCTTATAACACGACCGCTCGGAGGGCGCGAAGCATCTTTCACGGGCGATCTTGCAAGCGCCTGCAGGTACGGATTGTAACCTTCATGTCGTAACGAAATTGCGGTTTAGACGTGAAAATGGGCTGGGGTTACGCCGCGGTTTACATTGCCTGGAGCTTCCCGCAT
>CAZITS010000723.1:0-3593 GCA_964542185.1 uncultured Pirellulaceae bacterium | reverse complement strand
TCATTGGTTCGGGATCAGTTTTCGAACGCGGAGTCGAAGGCACCCGCATCTTTGGGAGGCGCGGGGAAATCGACTTTGCGTGTGAATTCGCAGGCTTCCCGGGCGCCGAAGTCACGGTCCATGCCCGAGTCTTCCCATTCAATCGAGAGTGGTCCCTGATAGTCGATTTCGTTCAAGGCCCGCATGATCTCCTCAAAGTTGACACCACCACGCCCTGGACTGCGGAAATCCCAACCTCGACGCGCGTCGCCAAAATTCAGGTGGCTAGCAAGGATCCCGGTTTTTCCGTTCAGCGTGACAATCGCGTCCTTGATATGGACGTGATAGATCCGATCCGGAAATGCTCGAATGAAGTCGACAGGGTCGACTCCCTGCCAGTGCAAGTGACTGGGGTCAAAATTGAAGCCAAACTCCTCACGATGGTCAAGTGCCTCAAGTGCACGCGCCGCTGAGTAGATGTCAAACGCGATTTCCGTGGGATGTACTTCGAGGGCAAACTTGATACCACATTCACCGAACACATCGAGGATGGGATTGAATCGCTCCGCGAGCAGGTCAAAACCGGCGGTGATCATTTCGTCCGGCACGGGGGGGAAGGAGTAGTTCAGGTGCCAGATACTGGAGCCGGTGAACCCGTTGACCACGTCGACGCCGAATTTTTGTGCGGCGCGGGCGGTGTTCTTGAGTTCTTCCACGGCACGCTGGTTCACACCAGCAGGATCGCCGTCGCCCCAGACATAATCCGGGATGATGGCCTTGTGCCGTTCATCGATCGGATCCAGAACTGCCTGGCCTACGAGATGTGCGCTGATTGCCAGACACTGTAAATCGTGGTTCTCCAGCAGCTCACGTTTGCGGCTGCAATAATCATCATCGGCAAGCGCTTTGTCGACTTCGAAATGATCGCCCCAGCAGGCCAGTTCGATGCCGTCGTAACCAAACTCGGCCGTTTTGCGTGCCATCTCTTCAATGGGCAGATCTGCCCATTGGCCAGTAAAAAGGGTGACCGGTCGAGCCATGTCTTGCTCCTTACAAACGCGACGAGGGAATACCAACAACAGGACATCGAGCGGCTGAGTTCATTCCGCGGAGGCGGGGCTGGGAACTCGGTTGTCGCGCCTGGCGAGTTACGTGTTTTTGTGCGAACCTTTGCGCACAGCGGTATTTTGACCTACACCCCGTGGCACCGCAACCGAGGGAGCCGAGGCCTCCTCACTGCGCGGCCGCAAGGTTTTGCGAACCGCTATAATCGCGCTGCCAAATCCGACTGTGGCGCGAATGATGCGGCGATTAGAGCCGGGTCTTGCGGCGAATGTCATAGCAGAGCAAAGCATCCTGGTCTCGCAGGTAGAGTCGCCCCCCAGCGATGACCGGATGAGGCCAGCTCTTGCCGCGGTTGGATGCCATCTTGAACTTGCCCTTCAGGCGGTAGTTCTTGGGATTCGCTTCGACGAGCGCCAGAACTCCGTTTTCATAGCGGTAGTACAGATGTCCATCTGCGTAAACCACTGCAGCGGAACCACCACCGACGCCCCGTTCCGGGCCCCAGGTCGCTTTGCCGGTCATCATCTCGATGCAGATCGGTAGTCCGCGATTGTGACCGTGTCCGCAGTAAATAAACCCGTCCAGTAAGATCATGCCCCCATGATGGTTTTGCATCTTGTTGCCAGCCAGAAAATACTCTTCCTGGACTTGCACGCCGTCGCCGGAGGCGGATAGACGCAGCAGGGCAGAGCCAGTTCCATAGCCCGAGGAACAGAAGATCAGATCGTCCTGGACAATGGGTGTGGGGATGTTGGCAGTACCATTGGCGACTCGTGCGTAACTCCAGAGCAGCTTGCCATCACTGGCGCGAATGCCGACGAGTCCGCCGCCTACCAGCTGTACGTATTGTTTGGTGCCACCTCCATGGCTGATCACAATCGACGCATAACCCGCACCGCCGTGGCCTCCTGAAGCAACATTCTCTGGTCGCTTAGTCTGCCATACGACTTTGCCAGTCTGTTTATTCAACGCGACCAACAGGGATTCGTCAGAACCGGGAGTGACGATCAACAGATCTCCATCGACCAGAGGTGATTCGCTGTAGCCCCAGGTAGGAACGCGCCCACCAAAATCTTCGATGAAGTTCTTTTTCCACACGAGCTTGCCGGTTTCCGTCTGCACACAGGCCAGGTCACCATCGTATCCCAGTGCAAAGACCAGTTTGCCGTCGACAGTGGGCGTTGAATTGGGAGCAGTGTTGCCTCCCAGTGGCGTGGACCAGAGGGGTTTTCCACCATTGATGTCTAACGCCTGGATCTGTGGTCCCTCAGACGTTTTGCCGAGAGTGATGATCTTGTTCTGCAGGATGGCGACGCTTGAGTAGCCACCGCCGAGGCCTTCCGTTTGCCAGAGCAGCGGTGGCTCTGCCTCTTCCCAGTTATCTGACAGGCCTGTTTCAGTCGATACTCCGTCCCGCGCAGGACCTCGCCACTGTGGCCAGCTTCCTGTCAGTTTGGCTGTGGGAGCCGCGGTGGTGACGAGTTGCAGCTGAGGGGCAGACGTGGTAACGGGTGTGGAGCAGGAAAGGGCGCAGGCCAATACGAGCGCACCGCACAACAGACCACACTTATGTCCAAGGTCGTGAAGTTTCATAAGTTCCCTGCAGTCGATGAGGTTGGTTGCCTGGAGAAGATGGTGGCAATTATAACGAGTCGGCGATCCAGGGGGTAGAATTGGTTGACCACGGGGTTTTCCCACCCTCCCCGCCTGGCGGTAAATCGATTGGGTGTATCGATTTCGGTTCTCCTGTACGACGAGGTTCTTGTGAATGCATCTGAACTTTGTACCCTCTCAGCAACCGAAGTGGTGGCATTGATTCGTGGAAAACAGGTGTTGCCTTCGGAGGTGAGTCGCGCTGTATTGGACCGGATCCAGGCGGTGAATCCACAGCTCAATGCCTATTGCACAATCGAAACTGAAACCGCCATGGCCACGGCGGGCCGACTTGACGAAGCGGTGCAACGTGGAGACGCACTAGGACCATTGTGTGGAGTCCCGATCTCGATCAAGGACATCCTGTATGTTCGTGACTCGCGTACCACCTTTGGGTCTCGCTTGTTCGCGGATCACGTGACGCGTGAAGATGCCCCCTCTATCGAACGTTTGCGTAAGGCGGGCGCGATTTTCGTCGGTCGTACCAATACGCCTGAATTTGGTTTTAAAGGTGTGACCGACAACCGGTTGTTTGGAGCCACACGGAATCCCTGGAATCCGTCGCTGACGTCTGGTGGTTCCAGTGGTGGCGCGGCGGTCGCGGTGGCAACCGGGATGGGGCCGGTGGGTATCGGAACGGATGGTGGTGGTTCGATCCGTATACCGGCTTCATTTTGTGGTTTGGTTGGTTTGAAAGCCTCTTTTGGCAGGATTCCGAATTATCCGGCGACTGCCGTTGATTCATTGCGGCACACGGGGCCCTTGACCAGAACGGTTGCTGATGCCGCACTGCTCTTGGAGGTAATGGCGGGTGTCGATGAGCGCGATCCGTTCTCGTTGGAGGGCGCCGTCTCGGATTATCCGAGTTTGATTGAACGTGGAATTGCCGGTTGGCG
>CAZITS010000722.1:0-3597 GCA_964542185.1 uncultured Pirellulaceae bacterium | reverse complement strand
GTTGCGCCATCAGGTACAACGCGTACGGGTCGACCGTCGCTGGTATGAAGTTCGCTTGCGGTATCGACGCCCAGCAGCGTATAAATCGTCGCGGCGAGATCTGAAGGAGTGACCGGATTCTCTTTTGGCAACTCACCGAGCGTATCGCTACTTCCCACGATCTGCCCCGCGCGGACGCCACCGCCAGCCAGTACCACGCTAAACACGTTGGGCCAGTGATCTCGTCCGCCAACAGAGTTGATCTTGGGTGTGCGACCGAACTCGCCCATCACGACGACGAGGGTCTCTTCCAGAATTCGCCGATCCGACAAATCCTCGACCAGTGAACTCAGGGCGCGATCGAGTGATGGCAGATGAGCGTTACGATCAGTCGGATAGCGTTTCTGCAATTGAATGATGTTCTGATGCGTGTCCCAGCCGGTGCTGTTCACTGTCACGAAGGGAACACCACGTTCGACCAGGCGCCGGGCCAGCAGGCAACTCTGGCCGATACTGTTGCCGCCGCCGCGGCCGTAGCGATCGCGAACCGCGCTGGGTTCTTCGGAGAGCTTGAAAGCGTTTTTGGCGTCCGGAGAAGCGATGAGATTATAGGCTCGTTCAAGATCAGGGTCTGATGGCGATGCCGCCGCGTCCTGAGCCTGGCCAAACTCGTTCAGCGCGCTAACGATTTGGCTACGACGATCCAGGCGAGCAAGGTCCAGGCCTTTGTAGAAATCGAGGTCGCGGACTTTGAAGTCGGAGCGATCGGGGTTGCCGCCCACGGAAAACGGCGCGGTCGCAGTCGGCAAAAAGCCGTTACCGGTCACGTTTCCGCTAAAGGTCGGAACCGCGATGTGGGGAGGGAGAACGCCCGATTGGTCTCGCACCTGAGAGACTGTCGCCCCAAACGTCGGGTATTCCAGAGCCGGCGAGGGCATGTAGCCAGTCATCAAGTAGTGCGTGCCGAAATTGTGTTCGCCGAGTGGCGACGTCATCGAACGAACGATGGCCAGTTTGTCCATCACTTGCGCGGTGCGTTCGAAACACTCGCCGATGCGGACGCCTGCGACATTCGTCGCAATGGTTTCCAGCGGACCGCGCACTTCCTCGGGTGCGTCCGGCTTGGGATCAAATGTCTCAAGATGGCTGGGACCACCGTCTAACCAGATCAGAATGCACGATTTCGCTTTCGTTTCAAGCGGAGATCTGGCCGCGCTAGCGTTCTGCAAACGGAAGAAACCACCGAGTCCCAAGCCCAAAGCTGACAAACCGCCGATGCGGATGAGGTCGCGGCGACTGACTCCGTCACAACGTCTTGCACTGTTCATTCTATGTTCTTTGTTTCAGTGATTGCTTGAGAATTCACGGCTGGCCAGGAGACCCCATACGAAGTCTTCCAGGAATGCTTTCTTCTTGTCGACTGATTGAAGCTGACGCTTCCAGTAAATTCTTTCCTGAGTCGTCGGATGCCGCCCAAGCGCCACCATGTAGAACTCGTCGATGATCGCAGCCGGTTGTTTTCCGGCGTCCCAAAGCCGTTTCAGCCGACTGCCCTCTGCCGTGATGCGAGCGTTCAGCAACGGACCGTTAAACAGATGCAACTTTTGAGAAAGCCCGCTGACCGCGCCAGGCGACCCTTCGCAAGATTCGTCCCGGCCGCAACGGCCGAGGATGTCCAAGGTCCGTGACGGTGTCTTCGGATTGACGAGCGTGATCGCTCGCGTGCCATCAGGTTCTTTACCATACTTGTCAGCGACTCCCACCACATCAGAAATCGCATCCGCCAGAACTTCGGGTTCCAACGGGCGTCGGAGTGCGTGTGAGTAGAAACGCTCGTCGTCTTTGTTTTGGCCAATGGCGTTGGCGCTGCGGGCATACGCGTCGCTGGTTGCGATCACTCTCAAACTGTGCCTCAGACTGTAACCATTCTCGATGAAGTCCGTGGCCAACTTGTCCAAGAGAGCCGGATGCGTGGCAGGGTTCGTGTCTCGAAAATCGTCAACCGGCTCAACCAGACCGCGGCCCATCATGCGCTTCCACAATCGATTGACAATAGCCTTTGCAAAGTAGGGATTGGAAGCATCAGTTAGCCAATCGGCCAACTGCTTCCGGCTGTCGCCCGTGTCGTTAGCCAAAAAGCGTTCGCCTGGGATACGCTGGAGAGCCGGCTCGAGCGTTCGCGGGTGAATCGTCTGGCCGCTCGGTTTCTCGCTGACAATTCGTCCGCGTTCGATCTTTGCAAAGATCGCAGCAAGGCCGTGATAGTCGTTCTGAGTCCAGCGGTCCAGCGGATGATTGTGACAATTGGCACATCGCAGGCGGCTTCCCATGAACAGTTCGCTCATGAATTCCGCCTGCTCGCGAGGCCCGGTGACGGTGCGATAGAAGTTCGGTGGTCCGCTGGTGTGAGAATCTCCCGTCGCCATGATCAGACTGCGAGCCAATTCTTTGTAGTTGACGTTGTCACGAATCTGGGTGGCGAGCCAGCGATGATACGTGAACGCTCCTTGACCATCGTCTCGCTGTGGGCGAATTCGCAATAGCTTCGCGAACTGAAGTGTCCAGTATTCGCTGAACTCCTCGGAGCGGATTAGCTCCTCCACCAGTGCCGCACGTTTGTCTGTTTTAACGTCAGCAAGAAATACATTGACGCGTTCCACAGCAGGCAAGCGGCCGGTCAGATCGAGCGAAACTCGACGCAGAAAGGCCGCGTCGGCAGCGGTGGGCGACGGCTCCAAACCGAGCACCGCGAGCGATTTGAGTATTTCGTCGTCAATAAAGTTGTCTCGCGACTCCGCGGCCAGGTCGACTTCGGACGCGGTCAACGGCACGACAATTTCGATCGGTACAACTTCACTGAGATAGCGTGCCACAACGATGTGACGCCCCCGCCGAATTGCTTTTGACGTCGCCGATTCCGAATCGATCTCTACGGCTGACGCATCCTCAGCCGCAAAGATAGTCCACTGGGTCACGTCTCGTTTCGAGCCGTCCGAGTAATGCGCGACCGCTTGCAATCGAACCGATTCGCCGGGCGACTCCGCGACATGTCGCAAAGGTGTGACCTCGACACGTTTCAAGCGTCGCGTCGATTCGTATCGAGCGCCCTGTCCGATCCAGTCGATTAAGAGCCGTGCGCTTTCGCCGTCGTAATCGAAAACCGTTCCACCACCGTGTTCGACGTACTCTGCCGGCTTCAAAACGATGAGACTTTCGTTCGGCCTGGTCAGGTTGACTCGTCGGCCACTCACGCGTCGAACGATTGCGTCGTAGTCAGCCGCGGGGTCGCCGCCGTATAGCGAGAGTCGGAGTCCACCGCGTCCGATCGCCGCACCGTGGCATGCGCCGGCGTTGCATCCGTGTTTAGTGAACATCGGAACGAGGTCATTTCGGAAGTCAACTCGTGATGATTCGTCGTCCGCCAGACTACTTGAAGCCAACGCGGCCATTTTCTCGGCTCAGGGTAAGGCGATGAATGCAGTGGCGAGCAGAGACATCAAGGTACTTGTGGTAGGTAATCCGGCGAACACTAATGCGCTGATCGCGATGCACAACGCACCCGACATCGCGGGCACCCAGTTTACGGCGATGACGCGCTTGGATCACAACCGCGCTATT
>CAZITS010000721.1:0-3598 GCA_964542185.1 uncultured Pirellulaceae bacterium | reverse complement strand
CCAGCACCAATACTCGTTGCGGCTGCTGCACCAGCGTCGCGGCCGGATGAACCAGTGCTTCATGATATCGGTACTCATCGCGCGAACTGAATTGCAGATTGCCATCCAACCAAAGCTGAAAACCATTCGCACGCTGAGTCATCACGATACGTTGATACCGAGAGGTGCTGGAATAAACAACCGCATCACTGTAGAGCTGATCTTCCGACCAGGTCGTAAACTGATCCGCCTTGATCATGCCAGCAACCAGCAGCACAATCACCAGCACGCCACGGACCCGCAAAAAAACCACACCTCGCCCCAGGCTCGACTGCAACACCCACGTGCCCCACAGGCCCACAATCGCATTACAGATTCCAAATGTCAGTGAAGTCCGCACCAACCCCAGATCGGGCACCAGAAATATGGGAAACAACAACGATGCAAGCAAACACCCCACGTAGTCAAATGTCAGGACACGCGAAACAAGATGTTTGAAATCCAGATCCTCGCGCAGAATGCGCATCAACAGCGGCAATTCCAGGCCGACTAAGGTGCCAATCGCCAGGATCATGCAATAGAGCACGACTGTAAAGAACTGCAAGCTGGCAAAACTCAGAAACAAGAGAGGCGCAGAAAAACCGCCCAGCAACGCGACAGCCAGCTCCACCTCGATGAAGTACCGGGCCAGAGACTTCTCTAGAAACCCCGACAACCAGGCACCAACTCCCAAGGCAAACAGATAGACTCCGATACACGTAGAAAACTGCGTCACCGAATCGCCGAGCAGATAACTAGCCAGCGTGCCAGCGAGCAGTTCATAGATGAGTCCACACGTTGCGATCACAAACACATTGAGGAACAAGATCGCGGTGCGAGACATAACAGACGCTTAACCCAGTATGGCAGCCGACAAAATGATCGCCATGCCCAAAATCATGGCCCCCACGATAATGCCTAAGGCCACATTCTGATCCTCTTCGATTTCACGACGAATGGAAAACGGCGACAGTTTGACTATCAGCCAGATACTAAGCGCAAATAGTACCAGCCCGACCGTTGTGAATACTACCGCCAGCACCAGTGGCTTGATCAGATCGGCCACCAGATCGAGGCTGTCACCCGAGTCGAACTCAGGGCCCGCAAATTCGGCACCAGACTGCTGCGCCGTTTCCGGAGCTGGTGTTTCTGCCGGGGGCTGTGCCCAAGCCGGCCCCCCCGACGCCAACGCGAGAAAACACATCAAAGCGATAAAACGACACGTTCCCCAGTTACGCATTTCCAATCTCCATATTTTGTTGAAATCACTCTATTTTCGTGAGCCACACTACGCGGATTACTTTCCTCCACTGTAGCCGGAACCATAACTGCGAGAGGTGCTCCGTCCAGAACTGTAACTCCGGGAACGTGAACGTCCGGAACTATATCTGCTGGACCGCCTTCTTCTGGAACGATAGCGAGAGTCCCTTCTGTCATAAGAATCATACCGATTTCCGTAGCGATCATGACGATTTCTATTCGAGCCATAACCAGAATTACGTCTATTGGAGGAGTTACCAGAACTACTCGTCGCAGCAGCGTAGCTGGTTCTCCGGAAAGCCGGTTTGGTGTCCTTTCCCGACGGCCACAATTCAACACCCTGGAATGACACGGCGCAGTACCCCAGCAGTAATGCACCACTCGCGCCCAGGTAGATTAATTTGGCCACAACACGACCTCCATCTCAAAGATCTTGTTCACACCTTGTCCGTATCCTGCCAGCGACGGCTTTCGAATACAAAATTGAAAATCCCAACAAACATGAGCGGAACTACCAGCGCAACAATCAGGAGTATCAAATTCCCCATGGAAGGAACGTTCTGATCCACTCGAAATGACAACTTGCGAGGCAGAGAGCCCGTTGGCATATTTTCCCCACCCGTGGACGGTTGCCCGGAACTATTCTCGACCCGCAAACGCAAAGTGTAGCGAGAAGTCGGCAAACGCGAAATCAACTTGCGAGTGGGGCCTGCACGGGTGGCCAAAGCAGCAAAGGAGCCCCTGGGACTAGAAAACCCCTTATCGGACTCGTCATAAAAATTACCTCGGATCATCATCCAGTCCTTCGCGCGCGAAGACTGCAACCTGAAACTGACCCGCAAATTGCTACCCGACTTGATCTCAAATGGCCCCTGGTCAAAATCCTTTACTGAGCTGGTCGCACCTGCTCCACTAACTTCTACCTCGCCGCTGCCGACATTACGTGTTCCCTGCGTAGCCCGCACGAGACCGCCCAGTAGTAACGCCACGACGATCATAATGGCAGCCGGCACATAGACACCCGACAACGGAAACGGCTGCAGCGAACCTACACTCCACGACCTTGGCAGGTCCTCGACTCCAAACGTCTCCTCAATCTCGCTGGCGGGAACGTACTCGCTCAGCACGAAATTCACTTCGTGTTTGTTCGCACTGGCAATTCCCGACTGACGCTGGTACTCGCGACCAACCGCGGCCCGATCACGGTAACGTGGTCCCTCGTCGAAGTCATTGCGATTGCCCTTGGGCTTCTTGAGACTTCGAACTCGCCCCTGTGGCTCAGGGTCTCGTTCCGTCTCGGCCACTTCACGCGAGATCATCAGGGGCGGCCGTATGTAATCCCAGGTGCGTGTGCGTTCCCCCAAACGAACCTTCCAATAAAACTCACCGTAGACCGCCTTCACTACGGGCTTGGACCGATCATAAATCTTGAACCGCTGCTCGTCATAAATTGCTTCTTCGTAGGAGGCAGCCACCTCCCCCGGCATAAGCGGCCGGGCAAACGACCAGTGGTCATCACTATGAATGAGCCAGTGATAAGGCTGACGTGGCACGCGCAACAGGTACTCATCCCACTCAAACCCCTCTGCGCTTCGGCGCACAAAACCGATCACTGTGCAGGAAGTCTCCCGCAGCTCTCCCTTGGTCCCTAACGGAATCTTGGGTTTCGCCTTTTTCTGCTTGAGAGCCGAGATAAATTTGAGGTTGCCCTGACTGCAATCCAAAAGGGAATCACAATAAACGCAGGCATACCGTTCCGCCTTTTGCGGATCTTTCACCTCAATCGCACCTGCACACGTGGGACAGTTCACGGCAACCGACTCAGTGCTTTGCAATTCACTCTCACGAGCTTCTTCGCGGTCCGAAATCCCGAACCTCCGCAACGGAAATTCTCTACCGACAAAAAAGTCCCAGCTCCCGTCATTCTCATCGAGTGTGACAAACTTGCCCGCACTCCCCTGGAGGTCGACAAAGCGTGTCACTTCGCCCGGGCGCACGGAAAGAGGAATCTCACCTTCCGCGGAAACTACGGTGGCTTGCCCCTTTTCCACGACCGTCATTTTTCCGTGCCCAGGCATGCGCACCTTGTGCGCGACGGTCATTTCTTCAAAAGCAGGTACATCGGCGTCCTGCGGCAAATCTTTGGGAAACGTGAGGTAGTAACGTCCCTGGGCTTCAGCAAGCTCGCGAGTCCGGCGGCGACCAGCCGCACCGGATGACACCGAGGGCTTTCCAGGCGGTCGAGATGTGGTAGAAGAAGACGAAGCACCGGGGTCACCAGGAGGCTCCTCCCCGCCCAATCCCCCGCCATCGACACGCG
>CAZITS010000720.1:0-3605 GCA_964542185.1 uncultured Pirellulaceae bacterium | reverse complement strand
ACCGTTGTAGCGGACCAGCACGTGGTGCCACTGGTTGGTTTTGATGACGGATGGTGTGGTGACTTTGATGCCGTTGTTGGGCCATTCGTGCACGAGGTGCAGTTCGATCATTCCCTGGTGCGTCGTAAAATCGAGTCCACGAAACGCCTGATCTTCATCCAGCTGGGTGACGATGCTACCCGAGGGCTGCGTGGTGTGGATCCAGGCGGCGATCGTAAAAGGTTGCTGCCCGCGGAAATAGCCAGGGTGGCCTAGTACCCAGCGGGAGTTGGTTCCGTTGAACTGCAACGCCTGCCCGATGCGGCCGGCGACCTGTTTGGGCACGCCGTCGCCCTCCCATTTGGCCGTGGTGAGGCCCCGGTCGGCGGGGTTGGAGGGCTCGCAGGATGCGTAGATCGACAAACCTTTTTGAGGTGGCGCCGCGACTCCATCCGGGAAGCGTTTTTGCAATTCTCGGCTGGTGGTCGGCAGGCCCGCGGCCAGTTTTTCACGTGCGGACTCGTATGGGGTACGCAATGCGGTGACGCGGGCGTTATGTGCGGCCAACGCACGTTGGTATGTTTCGGTTTGGGATTCAGTTGGAGCCAGGGAGAAATCGGATTCATCCGAGTTGTTGAAAAATCCGTAGAGTTGGTAGTACTCGTTGTGGCTGATAGGGTCGTATTTGTGGGAGTGGCACTGCGCGCATTTGAGCGTCAGGCCCAGCCACACCGTACTGATGGTGTTGACGCGGTCGACGGCCTGCTTGACGCGGTCTTCTTCTTTATCGATTCCCCCTTCGCGGTTCGTCAACGTATTGCGGTGAAATCCGGTCGCCAGACGCGTTTCTGCGGTGGCCCCTGGCAGGAGGTCGCCCGCCAGTTGTTGCTCGGTGAATTGGTCATAGGGTAGATCGCGATTGATTGCGTCCATCACCCAGTCGCGCCAATGGTACGCGTGCGGACGAGGTCGATCCTTTTCGTAGCCGTCGGTATCGGCGTAGCGCGCTAGATCCAACCAGGGGCGGGCTGCGCGTTCGCCAAAGTGAGGCGAGGCAAGAAGGGAGTCCACCATTTGGTGGTACCAATCGGGATGGGGGTGCGCGAGCCAACGACGCCACTGTACGGGGGTGGGGGGTAATCCCAGCAGGTCCAGGTGGACGCGGCGAATCAAAATGGGCCGGGAGGCCGTGGGGGACGGTTTCGTCTGTTCGCGGCGGAGGCCACGGAGAATAAATCGGTCCACTGGATTGAACGACCAGGCGTCATCTGGCAGCTCAGGATGACCAGACAGGGTGACTGGTTGAAAGGCCCAGTGTGCGGCGGCCGTGTCTCCATCCGCCCAGGTGGCCCCTTGATCAATCCAGGCAGTCAGCGTGGCGATTTCGGCGGGCGTCAGGCGAGCACCGTCGGGGGGCATTCTGGTCGCGGGGTCGCGACTGCGAACGCGCCGCAGCAGGGCACTGGTTGTCGGCTTGCCTGGTTGCAGGGCGGGTCCCGAGTCGCCGCCCTGTAAGGCGGCCGCCCGCTGGTCAAGCCGCAACCCAGATTCCTGTTTGTCCGGGCCGTGGCAGGAATAGCAACGTCGCCGCAGAATCGGTTCGATGGCAGTCCCAAAAGTGAGTTGCGTTGTCTGTGGAGCTTCGGCAACAGCAGTTCGTTGGGGGGCCACGCTTCCGCTGCAGATGAGTGCGGATGTGACAGCGGTAATCAAAAGACGATGTGTCATCGGAGAACGTTCCAGGTGGAGTCGGTGACGCGCGGGGTGGGAACGCGCGGTCTCTATCGTACCGTGTCTCCGGGGAAAGTCCCAACGTCTCCGGGGAAAGTCCCAACGTCTCCGGGGAAAGTCCCAACGTCGCTGGGCAAAGTCTTGCCGGGGCTGCGGGGTGGTGCCGCTTGACGGCTCTGTCGGGGCGGAAGAAAGCGGACGGTGAGGCGGTTGACGGATCGGGACTGGAAAGACAGGCTAACCTGTCCGCGCTGGCTGCACCGCCGGCTGGACGTTTCTGTGACAACCGAAAGAATGGCTGGATCGATGGCGTTGATTTCCCTCGAAGACCTGCACATCGGCTATCGAGGCCCACCCCTCCTGGACGGGGTGGACTGTCGTATACGTGCGGGGGAGAAAATCGGCTTGCTCGGTCGCAATGGCGCCGGAAAGACCACATTGCTGCGGCTGCTCGAGGGGACCGAGGAACCGGACGCGGGGAAGGTGGCGATCGAGGAAGGGGTGCGGGTGGCGTCGCTGCCGCAGGACGTGCCGCGTGATCTGCGCGGCACGGTCAGGGAAGCGATCCTGCAGGGCGTCGCGGGACTCGACCTGGCGGAATGGGAGCAGACGGCCCGCGTGGAACGGCTAGCCGATCGGATGGAACTGGCGCTGGAGGGGCCCTGTGAGGCGCTGTCGTCGGGGATGAAACGGCGCGTGCTCCTGGCCCGGGCGATGGTCGCTGAGCCGGATGTGCTGTTACTCGATGAACCGACAAATCATCTTGATTTGCCGGCGATTGGCTGGCTGGAGGAATATCTTGTCCAGTGGCCTGGGACCATCCTGTTTGTCACGCATGACCGAAGGTTCCTGCAGAAGCTGGCGAGTCGCATCCTCGAGATCGACCGCGGGCGGCTGTTCGACTGGTCGTGTGACTATGACACGTTCGTCAGACGAAAAGAAGCTGCGCTCGCGGAGGAAGAAAAGCAGAATGCTTTGTTTGACAAAAAGTTAGCGCAGGAAGAGGCCTGGATACGCCAGGGGATCAAGGCGCGACGGACTCGCAACGAGGGACGTGTGCGGGCACTCAAAGAATTGCGGAATCAAAGACAGGCACGTCGGGAGCAAAGTGGCCCGGCGCGGATTCGGATTCAGGAAGGGCAACGCAGTGGCCGGCTGGTCGCGGAGGTCGAAGACGTCAGCTTTGCCTACACGGATCAGCCGATCGTCACAGCGTTCAGCACCCAGGTTATGCGGGGCGACAAGATCGGGGTGATCGGTCCTAACGGAGTGGGGAAAACAACGCTGTTGCGGATCCTCCTGGGAGAGCTATCACCGCAGCAGGGGAAAGTGCGATTGGGAGCCAATTTGCAGGTGGCCTATTTCGACCAGTTACGCGAACAATTGGACGAAGAAAGTAGTATTGCGGACAACGTCGCGGACGGGTCGTCGTCGATCACCTTCGACGGCCGTGGGAAACATGTACTGGGTTACTTGCAGGAATTTCTGTTTACTCCGGAAAGATCCCGCCAGGAAGTGAAATTCCTGTCCGGCGGAGAACGCAACCGACTCTTATTGGCCAAGTTGTTTGCCAAGCCGTCCAATGTGCTGGTCCTTGACGAGCCGACCAATGACCTCGATACGGAGACTCTGGAACTCCTGGAGCAGCGGGTGGTCGAGTACCAGGGAGCGGTCTTGCTGGTAAGTCATGATCGCACGTTTCTGAATAATGTGGCGACGAGTACGATTGCCTTTGAAGCGGGCGGAGTGCGCGAGTATGTGGGTGGTTACGACGACTGGGTGCGTCAGACTTCACCCCAGCCAGTGAAAAAGGCTGCGCCAAAACCCAAGCCGAACAAGCCCGGAAAAACACGGGCCACTGCGGACTCGAAAGGCGGCGGACTCAATTACCAGCA
>CAZITS010000719.1:0-3605 GCA_964542185.1 uncultured Pirellulaceae bacterium | reverse complement strand
CCGGAGCGTCCGACACGCTGGATTCCAGAGGCGATAGAGGGAGGCGCCTCGATCTGAATAACCAGATCAACAGCACCCATATCAATCCCCAACTCCATCGACGACGTGGCCACCATGGCGGGCAGCTGCCCCTGTTTGAGGCGGTCTTCGATGACCGCCCGCCGTTCCTTGGCGATGGAACCGTGATGGGCAAGGGCCACTTCGCTATCAGCGAGTTCGTTGATAGCCGTGGCCAGGCGCTCGGCCAAACGTCGACTGTTCACAAAGATAATCGTCGAGCGATGTTCACCGATCAGCTCAACCAGTCGGGGGTAGATAGACTGCCAAATCGAGGGGATCGCCGGACCCGCGGCGGCTGGTCCCGTTTGAATCGCCTCCTGCGGTTTCGTCTGCGCCAGCCTGGCCATATCGTCGACCGGCGTTTCAATCCGCAACTGCAACTGTTTCTTGCGGGACGCCTCGACGATCTCTACGGGGCGTGGACGATGATACGACTCCGCGCCCTCCGCGATCGCACACCCGCCCAGCAGACGAGCCATCTCTGCCAGCGGTCGCTGAGTCGCCGACAATCCGATCCGCTGCACCGGATCGACCTCTGGGTTTTTCAAGTGTCGCAGTCGCTCAAGACGTTCCAACGAAAGGAACAGGTGGGTACCACGTTTGGTCGGAGCCAAGGCATGGATCTCATCGATGATCACGGTCTCTACGCCAGCGATTACTTCACGGGCCTGCGAAGTAAGCATCAGATAGAGGGACTCTGGTGTCGTGATCAGAATATCCGGGGGTGTTTTCTGGATCGCCCTGCGCTCCTGGGCAGTTGTGTCACCCGTGCGAATCGCCACGGTCGGCAGGCGGTAATCGAACCCTTCCTTCTCCGCGACGGCCCGAATTCCCGCCAGCGGCGCCCGCAAATTCCGCTCGATATCACTGGCCAGCGCCTTCAGGGGCGAAATATAGAGGACCGTGACACTCTCCCCACCGAGTGGAGGCCCAAACATGATTCGATCGATCGCGGTGAGGAACGCAGACAGCGTTTTCCCCGACCCGGTCGGAGCCAGCAGCAACGTACTGTGGCCCGCAGCAATAGCTGGCCAGGAGAGTTGCTGGGCAGAGGTGGGCGCAGCGAACGCCGCGGTGAACCATCGCTTTACCAGGGGGTGAAACGTGGAGAGCGCTGCACGTTTTTCATCGGTCGTGGAAGTCGCCTTGGCCATGCAGACGAGCATACACAATTCACAGGAAGCGGGTAGCGGCGGGCGACCGAAACGGTTGCGTTCGCTCCCCGCGCCCGCAAATCGAAGGAAATGGTGTTGGCAGCCCCTGCCGGCAGCCAGCACCTGCTAGTCACCCTGTGCTTGTTCAGCAGTAGGCCCGTCGCCAATGAGCGTCGTCCGACGCATATCACGGACCTCGTTCACATCATCGAATCTCCGAACCCGGTGCATCGTCTGACGGTTATCCCAGATAACCAGATCGTGCAAACGCCATTGATGGACATGCACAAACTCCGACTGGGTGGCATGCTCACTGAGATCCCGCAAGTACGAACGTGCCTCCGACATCGGCCAATCGACAATACCGCCCGCATGGGAAGCCAGGAACAGTGATTTTCGACCGGTCACCGGATGGGTTCGTACTAACCGCTGACGCACCGGCGCGAACGTCTCGCGTTCCTCTTCGGTGAACTCGCTGAACCCGAGCAACCCGCGGGAGTACATCAACGAGTGTTCGCATACCAGATCGGCGATCTCCGCTCGCGTCCGGTCGTCCAGCGCGTCGTAGGCGGCCCGCATGTCGGCAAACTCGGTATTTCCTCCCTGGGCCGGAACCGCGCGGGCAGACAGCAACGAATATTTTGCCGGGACTACGCGAAAGGAACTGTCCGAATGCCACAGACGATTCGCCAGGTCGAATAAACGCCGCCGGTCATCACGCTGAAAAATCTGATCTTGCTCGGCCAGATTGGAAAGATCCGCCATCTCCGTGCTAAGTCGCCGCCCTTGGGAAGCGGTGATACTGTTACCTACCGCGCGTTCGATTTCCCCGAAGTTTCGAGTGAAGGCCAATTGCTGTTCATCGGTGATATTCTGGTCATGAAAAATCAGCACCGCGTAACGGTCCATCCCCTCGTTGATCGCATCGACGTCTGCGGTCGCGAGTGGCTGGCGGAGATCGATACCCTCCACCTCGCCAACAAAGTGCGGATGGAGTTGGCGGATCGAGACAGTCACCTTACCATCCTCCTGGGACATCCCGGCTATGAACTTATGTGTTGAAACAATACGAGCTACGGCTTCTGCCCGCTGTACGTCTTATATACCTCAACGCGGCCGGAATCAAAAACAAGTGCGCCACATCTACCGCCACTTGCCTGCGATCGACAAGTGGCGGACCACTGAGTCATACCGCGACCCTGACCAATCGTGCCGGATCGGCGGTTACGAATCCGGCATATCCGCCACCGGCAGTGGCAGCTCCGTGCCTGGTCGAAAATCGGTATGGCAGTACTCAAGCAAGTTGTGAAACAAAACTGCAGCCACCGGGTCAGTTGCCAGATGACTGGGCAAATCAAGCGTCGTAATTACCAGCCGCCCGCGCCCATAACGGAACTGCACAACCAGCCCAGTCAACTCGCCGACAACCGAGCGCTGGGAAGTCTTGACCCGTGAACGCAGCCACTCCGAATAACCACCGATCAGGACATCATCACGACTGCTCGAACGCAAACCGCCAATCACCTGAAACGGCTGCAGCACCTTAGCAAAAGTCCAGCCCAAAGGGTTTTCATAAGGGATTTGCTGAAACAGAGCGTGCGCCGGATTAATGTAAGCCGACGCCTGCAGTCCACCGCCTAAGCCATAGCCAGCTGTCCCCACTGTTAACCCGAGTTGATCGGGTAACTGGTCATGCCGTGACACACACAACAGGGCCGTACCGCCCTGAGCCACATGCTGACGCACGTCCGCTTCGAATTCGTTGGCAACAGTCACTGACAGGTTTGGATCGATTCCCCGATGAACTCGATGTCCAGGCAGTGACACTAACGACGGCAACCGCAGGGTGGCGAGCGTCTGCTGGGGACCATTTTTCTCGATCCAGAATCGCACGCCATCGCCGCTAGCCTGCAACATGGTCGCTTCAAATTCAATCGCCACATGCCCCTCGATCGGACTGCGCCAACTGTGAATGGCCATATAAAGGCGATTGCCAATGTTAACCGGGTTCCAGACGACGGTACCGGGAGAAACCACTACCCCACCCTCACCGGCGATCCCCACGTTGCCCGACGTCTCATTCTTCCAGGTGAACGGCCCACGATTTTGCTCCACGACCCAAAAGCGAGGTGGCACCGCACCTAGATTCCACAGCGTGTCATAAAAACTGCCACGGGTCAGAAGTTCGTAGGGACCTCGCTGGTTGCCAGCCGCATTCAACTTTTCACACCAGCGTTTGGACCAAATCGATGTCTCAGAATTCTGGCTGGCATTCGTAGTCCATTCTGCTGCCACATCCCACACTTCGCGTGGTGCTTCCTGCTGGATGATCCGAGCTGACAGGCTCAGTGTGTCTCCACCTCCATGGTCAACAGGATCGAGGAGAAAGTT
>CAZITS010000718.1:0-3613 GCA_964542185.1 uncultured Pirellulaceae bacterium | reverse complement strand
TGAGATAGTTTGTTTGTTGGTGTGGGCTGCCCTGGGAGTGCACTGCATTGGTTTGGCACACGAAGGCCATCGTGCATTGCCTTCCACCGGCGTAACTCGTGAGGGGAATCAGCTACTGATTTCTGAGGCGGCGATCGAGGCAATTGCGATGCAGTCTGCTACGATCAAGCTCGGTGATTTACAGCAAACATTGCGCGTCAATGCCCGTGTCGAATTACCCTGGGCAGGTCAGGCAAAGGTAACCACCTTGACGGCTGGCAAGATCGAGACCGTTCTCGTCAAGCCAGGACAGCAGGTGGTAGTGGGGCAGGAACTTGCGCGGGTGCAAAGCCTGGAATTGGAATCGCTGCAAGCGGAATTGCTCCAGACGGCAACCGAGATCGCGGCGTTAGAACAGTTGATCAAGCAACGAGAACCGCTCGTGGCGAGCGGTGGTATCGCGGGCAAGGTGCTCCTGGAGAGCAAAAGCAACTTGCAGCGAAAGCGGTCCCAGCGTGATATCCAGTCGCAGAAGTTGCAAGCTCTTGGAGTGGATGTTGCAGCGGTCGCCAGATTGCTCGAATCGGGTGTGTTGCTGCACTCCATTCCTGTTCTCGCGCCTGTGACGGGGACGATTGAGAGCATTGATACACGACCTGGCCAGCTAGTGGAGTCGACAGATCACCTGTTTGACATTGTTGCGTTGTCAACACTGAATGTGGTGGGTGAGGTGCTTGAAGGTGATCTGTTTCAGGTCCTGCCGGGGTTTCCTGTAAGGATGACCTTTCCGGGGCGATCAAACGTTAATCTGACGGGTCAGATCGCGCATGTGCGTATGAAGATGGACACCTCCAGACGCTCCTGGGGCGCTGTGGTTTCTGTTGACAATCGCGCCGGGTTGTTGCGACCCGGTATATCCGGGCGGATGGCGATTGAAGTGGCGGCAGTCGAACAGGCGATTCTTTGTCCGACTGCATCACTGATTGAAACAGAAGGCGGTTCGTTTGTGTTGAAACGGGAATCCAAAGGCAAGTTTTCACGCCGTCGTGTGCGGATCGGGTTGCGCTCACGTGACATGGTTGTGATTGAGACAGGCCTCTTTCCAGGACAGCAAGTTGTCTCACGCGGTGCGCATTTGCTGGCGAGTCTGTTTGATGGAATCACGCTACCGAAAACCGTCAGTGACGAGCGGGTGATCCAGCAGCGCACGAAACCCATCGTGACGTCGCCGTCAAGCAGAATCCCGGAGTTGGTTTTGGCAGCCAAGGCCGAGGTCGAATTGCCTACCAGTCAAAAAGCATTTGCCACATCACTCATTGAAGGTCGCGTGGCAGCACTTGCTGTCAGGCCTGGAGAGTTGGTTGAGGTGGGCGATGTACTGGCTGAAGTTGAAAGCCAGCAAGTTCGGAACGTCCAACTTGATTTGTTGCAAGCGTCAGAGACGATGCGTTGGCTGCGCGGTGAAGTGGAACGGCTTCGCCCATTGGCCGAAGCCGGCAAAACGTCGACACGTGAGTTTGCATCACGAACACTCGAATTGAAGACACGCTGGCAGACTGTGTCCGGTTTGCAGCGCCGGTTGTCTCTGATTGGTCTGAAGCCTTCCCTGATTGAGCGATTGCGGACGGGCGAATGGAACAATGGCAGTGGTGCCATACCGGTCTCAGGTCGGATTGCGATCCGTTCGCCTATTTCCGGACGTGTCGCTGCGATGGGTCTCAAGTTTGGACAACTTGTGCATGCCCATGACAGTCTGTTTGAGATTCAAAACACGAATAAGATGTGGATCAAAGCCTTGGTGCTCGCGAACGACGCCGATCGTATTCTGATTGGGCAACAGGCTGTGGCGACCTTTCCATCGCATCCGAATTTACGTGTTAACGGACAAGTGGTACGCATTGCTCCCCAGCTGGTTTCGCGAGAGCGTGTATTGCCTGTGTGGATGGAAATACCGAATCCCCAAGGCTTCCTGAAGGATGGTATGTTTGCGCGGGTTCAAATCAGCGCTCCCCAATTACCCGCAGTTGCTGTTCGGGACGATGGGGCAAAGTGAAGTGGTGGTGGCGTAAAAGATGTTGAATCAAGTCATCGCGTTCGCACTGAAGAACCGGTTGTTAATACTGGCCGGTGTCCTGGCGCTAATTGTGTTTGGCAGCTATCAGGCAACGGAGTTGTCAATCGATGTCTTTCCGGATCTGAATCGGCCTACAGTCACAGTCATGACTGAGGTGCATGGTTTGGCGCCTGAAGAAGTCGAAACCCTGGTGACATTTCCGATTGAGGCGGCGGTCAACGGCGCCACGGGTGTGCAACGCGTCCGCTCCGCATCCGGCATCGGGATTTCCATCGTATATGTCGAGTTTGACTGGGATGCCGATATCAATCGGGCCCGGCGGGTTGTCTCGGAACGGTTGCAACTCACCCGGGGGAAAATTCCCGCGGGTGCCGTCCCGGTGATGACACCCATGACCTCGATCATGGGTGAAATTATGCTCGTTGGTATCCAGGCAACGGGACCGGACGCACCCTTGCGTGCCCGCACCCTTGCGGACTGGAGAATTCGTCCCAGGCTGCTAGGGATCAGTGGCGTGGCCCAGGTGACTGTGATGGGTGGCGAGCAGAAACAATACCAGGTGCTCACTTCGCCTGAACAACTCGCCCGCTACGATGTCACGCTCGATGAATTGACTACTGCAGTGGAAAAATCCAATGCCGTTTCCGGAGGGGGATTTCTGCAAAGCAAGGAACAGGAGAAGCTGATTCGAGTAATCGGTCGGGCGATGTCGCTGGATGATATTCGGCAGTCGATTGTTAAACAGGGCGAGGCGGTGCCGATCACCATCGGTATGGTTTCTGAAGTGAAGTTTGCTGGTCCGGTGAAACGCGGTGATGCGAGTATTCACGGCCAGCCTGCGGTTGTGCTATCAATTCAAAAGCAGCCGGGGTCCGATACGATCAGCCTTACCAGGCAAATTCTCGAGAAGCTTGACGAAGTGCAAAGGCAGCAACCTGATTTGAAGATTGAAACGAACATCTTCAAACAGGCGGACTTTATTCAAACGGCAATCAGAAACGTCGAACAGGCAGTCCGCGATGGTGCGATCTGGGTCGTTGTGGTGTTGTTTATTTTTCTCTGGAACTTTCGTACCAGTCTCATCAGTCTCACAGCGATCCCGTTTTCCATTCTGATTACCGCGTTGGTGTTCCGCTATTTTGGGTTTTCAATCAATACGATGACACTTGGTGGCCTGGCGGTGGCCATCGGCGAATTGGTGGACGATTCGATCGTGGATGTCGAGAACATCTACCGTCGCCTCAAGAACAATCGACAACAAGAGCATCCAGAGAGTGTTTTAAAGGTCGTGTTCTTGGCCTCAGCGGAAATTCGCAACAGTATCGTTTACGCAACATTGATTGTCGTATTGGTGGTGTTTCCACTTTTTTCGCTGGGTGGCCTGGAAGGTCGTATGTTCGCTCCGCTCGGTTTGTCCTACTTGATCACACTTGCCGCTTCGTTACTGGTATCGCTTACGGTTACACCAGTACTGGCGTCCTACTTGTTGCCGAATGCCAGGTTTCTCGATCGGGGCGGAGACACCCCACTGGTGCGGTCGTTGAAGTCGGTTAACGGGTT
>CAZITS010000717.1:1861-3618 GCA_964542185.1 uncultured Pirellulaceae bacterium | reverse complement strand
CAATATGCGGCAACTCGGCAGCGCTGACCAGGCACGGGAGAAGAACTGCCAGCAGTGACCAGGCCAGCGGCAGAACAACCAAAACCAACCGCTGTGACCACCGGCTTCTCGTCTCAATTGCGTCGTACGTCACACACGGGGCCTGGTCCATCTGGCGCTCTCATTTCAGGGAACTGGAATCGCACAACCCGCGGCACGATCTTACGTCGGCACCCATTCTGGCCCCGTTTCCAGGGAGCGTCAATTGCCGCACGCGTCACGGCCATGCCAGGGCAGACACCGTCACGATCATTCCCAAACGCTCAGTCGTAGAGATCTACATCGTCGACAATGCGCAGGCGAATCACCATTCCGTTGACACCTGCCGGCCTGCCACCGGAAACCGAGCGCACTGTGCGGTACGCCGATTCCTGGAGCGCCACACAACCCGGATCACGTCCATATCTGACTCCGCCGCACTGCAACCGATCGGGAATTCGATCACGTAATCATCGACAAACAGTGCCGCCACGAGTCCACACCAGGCAGTCACGACCTGTCTAACCCCGGACATTCCCAGTCAGCGTCTGGCCTGTCGTCGTCACATAGCCGTTCAGCACTGGCTCACACTCAGCGCATCACTGGCTGCCAGCGAATGGCCAATAGATCGGTCGCACCGTTTACCAACTCCCAGGTATTGCCAGCCTGGCTCGAGCCAGCGATGGTCAGGATCGTATCACCGGGCAATACGACACTGGCGGTGTAACTGCCAGTAAACCGGGTAAAATCAAGGTAATACACTTCGTCTTGCCAGGTCTTTCCTTCATCGCGACTGACCATGGCTCGACTCCCGGCCGGACCGGGGCCATACCGCGTATCGTGGATCACCACCACCGTGCCATCGCTCAGTGCTGCCGGGTAACCAAACGTCTGCCCGTACACCGTGGTCAACAACCGTGGCGTATTCCATGTCTGGCCCTCATCATCCGAATCCATAACAAACAGGTTTTTGATACGATGCCGGCCATTGAACGGTGCCGAGGCAACTTTTTGGGTGTATTTCAACAACTGCGGCGGATCCGACTCGTACATCAGGTACCCGAGGCGCATCGTGGCAAACAGCCGACCCGAGGGCAAACGGACGGTGGCTCCTTCAGACGCACCACGATCGCGAACCAGTGTCGGCCCCCGCCAGGTTATCCCGCCGTCGGTCGACTGAAAAAAATAGAGTGCGCTACCTCTCACGAAAGGGTCATCGCGCACGTCAATCCCCCAGATTAACGTGTCGTCGCGTAAACGATTCAACCCACGATGTACATATCGCTGCACATAAGCATTACCGGTGCGCAAAGGCAAATCAGAAATGGGAATTTCAGCGCGACGCGTCCAGGTGAGCCCTTCATCCCGAGACGCCCAGACTACGGCGGGTGACTCCACCACACTTCCTGTCTCACACCCAACGGAAATAAATGTCCCATCGCGCAGCACTTTCCAGCGGAACCCCAAATTCACTCCGGCAGGAACTGTGATCCGCCGCGCGGTCCAGGTCAAACCACCATCGACCGATTTACAAAACACTTCCGACTGCCGTACGTAGATCTCACCGCCGGGTCCTGTATCTACCTGCACCGCCTGCGGATTCATGCCGTCGCTGTGCGGTAACCGCACACGTGAGACAGGCACTCGAGACAAAACGCCGTTGGCCGCGTGCAGGATGTAGGGACTGCGATGCATCTCGCGCAGCGCCGGCACCCCGGGCACGTCGACTCCCCCCATCC
>CAZITS010000717.1:0-1851 GCA_964542185.1 uncultured Pirellulaceae bacterium | reverse complement strand
GTGCGACAATCAGCTGCGACACCTCCTGGCTCACGACCGGGCTGGTCAACACAACCACCACCAACGGAAGCGCCCACACGGCCACGATCTGTCGCTGGAACGTCATGGCAGCCACTCCTCAAGAACAGGGACATTGCGATAGGCTGGCCAGACAACAGGCCTGTCAGGGCGCCGACATCCAACCCATCCACTGGACACAGCTGCGACATTATAGAGACGTCCCGACCCGCTCTTCAAATGAATACCGGCGGCGAACAGCTGCCGACACGGCGCACGCCATCGACTTCAGCCGAGGGGCGTAAGCGTTTACGATACAACCTGCTTTCCCTGTCGCACCACAGTTCCCTGCCTGCATTCTGTATCTAGCCCACTCGCCATTCCATGGTTGCGCGTGCCGCATTGGAGTCGGCCTCGGCAACAAGGCAACCGCACATGTCACAGCACAACGAAACCAGTTCGAGTGCTTTCCTCCCGCTCTCCCTCGGAGGAGCAGAACGGGCGCTGTACCAGAGCCAGGGCTTCCTGAAACTCGGACCGGCTCTCACTCCCCTGGGGCTGAACCGCCTGCGGTCCGCATGCATGACAACATGGTCCGCCGCCAAGACCGATTTTGATCCAAACGGTACCTGGTTACAAAACGCGTTGCTACCGAACATCCATCATCACAATGAGCTCGTCCGCCACTACTACTTTGACGGCCCCCTGGTCGATGTGGCAACACAATTGATCGGCCCGAATATCAAGGCGGCAACGAGCCAACTGACATTCAAACTCCGCGGAAACACGCAATCATTCGGATGGCACCAGGACAATGGCTACGGAGAGCTTGACCCGTACAATTCGATCAGCTGCCTGACCACACTGGATGACACCGACGAGGACAACGGTTGCCTGTGGGTGATTCCCGGCAGTCACCAGCAGGGACAAGTTGCCTACGGCCATACGCTCGACGACAAGGCCAGCCAGGTGTCTATCGAAATGCAAGTGAACGCAGATCAAGCGATCGCAATCCCTCTGCAAGCCGGCCACTGCCTGATCCTCGACTGCCACTTGCTGCACATGTCCCAGGGCAACACCAGCACGGAGCGTGATCGCAGGATCCTCTTCACCCGCTACGCGGATGCCGATGCCGTCGAAGTCTACAATCACCGCGAGCCACGTCTCGGTCGTCTTTTGCGTGGCGTTACTCGATTCCCTGAAGTGAAACGATACGAGTCCGAACTGACAACCCCCTGGCGTGATCCTTGACCGGCGGCACGAGCGCCGTCAGCGCGTAGCAGTCCTGGCCCACCTGCACCGCATCAGGCGTCATCTCTCGCGCATGATTGCTCAGCGACCGTCACTTGTCCCCGGCATCCGCGTCCTCCAGGATTCCGCGAAAGTCAGTGTCCCAGGAAAGCTGATGCCTGGTCAGAGCCTGTGCGTCTGCCGGCAGGCGTTCCCAGACTTCACGTTCGATAGGATACATATCCATCGTCAACCGCCCGACCCACCACGGTTGATAATTACAGGCGACGGCGACGCGGGGCAGTGGACTACGATTGGCCCCAGCCGCATGCCAAATCGTATTCGGCAAGACCAGGACACTGCCAGGCTGGCCGCTACAAATGCATTGGTCAGGGAGCGCGTCGCACACAGGGGGTGGCAACGCCCGTCGATCCTGGCTGCCGGGAACCAGACGAGTCGCTCCGGTCTCCTCGCGAAATGGCGTTAGCATCCAGATCGCATTGACGATAATCGGAAAATCCGGCAGGGGCCGTTCGGGACTGAGCTGCCCCATCGGTGAATCCATATGCCACGCTCCCAGTGCACTGCCGGGATGGGCGACTAGCCCGTCAACCGTTACCAAAC
>CAZITS010000716.1:0-3622 GCA_964542185.1 uncultured Pirellulaceae bacterium | reverse complement strand
TCTCGCGACGGATGTCGAAACGAAGCCTGGTAATGACCAATAATCGGATTGAACCAATCCAGCACGTAAATGGCGCCGTCAGGCCCAATCGTTATTTCCAGCGGACGGAAGGCCGGATGATCGCATTCCAAGAATTTCGGGAACCGTTCGCACTTGATTCCGGAACCTTCGCGATAGGGGCCAAAATGTTCGATCGAACGATCGAAGTATCCGGCAATCAAAAACGTGCCCTGCATCTTCTCGGGCAAGTGGGCTGTTTCCACGTACTCGATATCCATCGACTTGGCGATGGTGCGCCCCATCAGTCCATAAGCGGCTTCCATCTTCAGGGGATTGGTCGTCGGTACCATCGCCGGCGACGCATCGTATAACTGCTTGTCATTTCCCTTCAGATACATTTCGCCAAAGCGACCAAACGTGATACCCCAGGAATTATCCGATGACAAGTTCGGCGAGAGGTAAGGCTGCAAGCGCAAGCTGTCTGTTCGTAGACGCCACACTGCCGACCAATTGGCTTGAGAAATACCCCACGGTGTTTCGATTCGTGAAAACGCATGCATACCTTGGCAGAAGAGTAGATCGCCACCTGGGCTCCAGGTAAAAGAGTTAATATTCTGGTGTGTATCGGCGGTGCCAAATCCTGAGAAAACGACGCGCATGTCATCCGCTCGATCATCGTGATTCTCATCGGGCAGGTGATACAACGTATGCCCTTGTCCGACGTAGGCTCCACCGTCGCCCAAGGCAAATCCGGTGGGCATGTTGAGGCCGTTGGCAAAAATCGTCGAGGTGTCAACTTGGCCATCCCGATCGGTGTCTTCTAAAATGAGTAACTTGTCGTCCGGTTTGTGCGTGGGTTTGAGCTGGGCGTAGGCCTGAGTGCAAAGTACCCATAAACGGCCACGTGCATCCCACTGGGAAGCCACGGGATTGGCAATCCCTTCTTGTTCGCTGGCATAGAGACTGATTTCGTAGTCATCCGCGATGCGAAAGCCGGCCAGTTCCGCGGCGACGGAGTTGTCACCGAGAACATGTAAATGGATCCTCGTCTCCGCTCGTTCGACCATTTTGAGTAACTGGTCCACTTCCTCCGGAAACCAGCGGTTCTCTTTTTTCGGATCCCAGGAACTTTCGGTGTGTTGTCGATTTCCGTACAGGAAGGCCCAATTCGTAGGCCGAAAATATCGGAACCAGGAGCGATTTTTTAGGACGATTTCATTTCGAATTATTTCGGTTTGCTGGTCGGCAAACCGTTGCTTTGCTTCGTCAAATTCGCTGGCGGGTGGCAGAGCGATGCCAAGTTGCTTCATGATCAGTTTTGCGCTCTGCCAATGTCCATAATCTGTCAGTCGAATTCCGTTGGAACTGGAACGCACGGCTTCCTTTCTTGTGAGTGCCGCGAACTCTGTGAATTGATCCACAAAAAGGCAGTTGTGCTTATGGGCTAACGCACGCACTGACTCGACATAGTCGCCCAGCACTTGATTTCGACGTTCGGCCAGTTTTGCAGCGGGTCCCGATTGATAAAACGGCAGGGGTGACAAGAGCACGATCTGTCGAGTTCGTTGCTTCAGTGCTGCGAGCAAGCGATCATAGGTTTGGTGGAAGTCCGTAATTTGATCTCTGCCTGCGAGCGACTCCATCTGTCCCAACTCGACGAAGACGATGTCAGCTGTCAAACGTGGTCGTTGGTCCTCAACTCCAAGTTCGAATTTTTCTTCTAGATAAAAGAAACGTGGCCGTTGTTGCAGATAGACGGTGTCTGCTTCCCAAGAAAAATTGCGAAATCGCAGTAACTTGTTGCCATACGCTCGTGACAAGAACGTCTCGAGATAGCCGTGTGCTTGCCGCTCTGCCATGGAGGTCCCACCTAGGAACCCAACCAATTGGCCTTCCGAGCGGACGGCAAAGTTATCAGCAAACGGCGGGTGGTTGTGTGTGGATTCGGTTAACGGCCGTAGTAAGCCTAGACGGTCATCTTGGTTGCGCGGCTCTTGAGCTTGGCTGAGTCCGCCCCAAGAAAAAAACACGAACAATAACAGGCAGACATCCCCAAGTCGTGACAGTGGAGCAAACTTTGGCGCGCGGCTCATCCATGGTGGGATCATCAATGCTGTTTTCCCAATTTTGTTCTGGTGGTAGTGGATATGTGTGAGCGTCACAGTTTTGTCATCGAGATATTCTTGATTTGAATTTTCATTGCGGGGCCATCGTGTAATTGAATCGCAACGATGCCACCACGAGCCGCCTTCTCTGTCTCGTAATCGAATCCTTGAGACATCAGGATCCCGTTCACGCACAACATTATATGAGCACCTTTGGCGATCACGGTGTACTGATTCCAGCCGGTTTTCTTGACAAATCTTCCCAGCTGGTCATGATCCCCAAACCTGGTAACGGTCCTTTCCCCCATCTTGTCAATCTCCACACTTTCGCCACGGTACGCCAATTGAGCCCGATGACTTGAATAAAAGACGCCCGTGTAATCTTCCCAGTTCGAGATGTCCGCCTGGTAACCGTCGGCTTGCCATTTTGCCGTTTCACGACTCCGAAAGTGGACCCCGCTATTACCCCCGACGATGCGAAACTCGAACGTCATTTTGAAATCGTCAAATGTCGGACCACGCCAGAGCAGATAGGTACTTCGCTTGAGAGGATTCTTGAGCGTATTTTCACCGGTGATTGCGCCGTCTTCGACCCTCCAATAAAGGGGATCCCCATCCCAATCCTGCAGGGTCTTGCCATCAAACAGGGTAATCCTTGACGCATCTTCCGTCTTATCCGCTGCCGCAGCGACTGCCCAGACAGCAAGGAGTAAACCGGCAGAAGAGAGGAACTGGTTACGCAACGTCCAGACAGGTCGTCTCATTGCTGTCATGTGAAATGCCTGTAACTCAGAAGGAAACTTCAAGGGGAGACCGATTTGGGTCCCGGTAGTGCAACATCGCAACGTACCGCTTTGGTCGTGCACCGGGGATCGTTTCCTCCGCGACATCGGGCGGAAACACTACACTGCTCAATGTCGAACGTGGGACCCCGGATATCTTCCTTGTGTGGTTTCCCGGTTCAATCGAAGCAGGACATGGAGTACATGCGACCGTAACGGCATCCGCCGAAGTGTCACTTTCTCTCGCAGCAGTGGAGAGTATCACAGACAGTCCGACAGGTGAAACAAAAACAGTCCCGGCAGGACAAAACATCGCAGCATCTGTATGGCGATTTCTCATAGCACGCGGTGGTCGCATCCAGACGGAGTCAATAGACAGACGGGCGGGGCGGCGTATGGCCGGCAACCAGACGCCGAATAAACGGGGTTTACAGCCGATAAATGCTGTACTTCCGCAGCGCTTTCGCGACGCCCAAGTTCGCTTTTGCACCGCGGTCCTACACAATTGGCATCAACAGCGGTTTGAGAGATAATAGGCCTTTCTCTCCTCTGAGCGTCGCCACAATGTCTAGAGCCGCAACAACGGTGTTGGTGTTTCTGCTGGGTTCGCTCATACCTGTCAACTGCAAACTCTGCGTAGCGGAGACAGACTCCTTCCAGAGGATCGCAGCCCGCTACGCCGCACAAATCCGGCCTCTTCTCAAGGCGTATTGTTTCCCTTGCCACCGCAGCCAG
>CAZITS010000715.1:0-3622 GCA_964542185.1 uncultured Pirellulaceae bacterium | reverse complement strand
CTCGCGATTACTGGTGAGTGGATGTTACGGCGAAGAAATCACCTGGTGTAAAGGCGGCAAGTCCAAGTGAAACTGGCGGGCGACAAGAATCCCTGTCCGGTCAACCACGGAGGCTCGAATGAGCACGGTCGAAGTCTACGCACAACTGATCCACAAAATCGACCTGGTACGCAACCGCTGGCGTTGGTCCCAGCTGGCAGAGGGTGGACTCCTGGTCATTACCGGAGGGCTGGTCAGTCTCGCGATTGTGGTCGCCGCCGACAATCTGCTGCAGTGGGGGATTCTCGGACGCTCGGTGTTAGCCGCTTGCCTGTGGGGTGGCCTGACAATGCTGGTCATGGGTCTGCTCGCGCGGCGCTGGCAGGAAGACCGGCGCGATGAATATTTTGCCGCCCTGATCGAACGCCAGCACCCGGAACTGGGAGATCGGCTGTTCAACGCACTGCAGCTAGGACGGGGCCAGGATTATGGTTCGCCACAGATCGTGGGCCAAATCGTCAGTGATGCATCGCAAGCGACCATTGATCTGGAAATGGAAGATTGTCTGGATTGGACACCGGTCCGACGTGCTGGTGTGGCGACTGGCATCGCCACGTTAGCACTCTGCGTCTACGCGTTTGTTTTTGCACCCCGTTTCAGTAATGGACTGGGGCGGGTGCTCTTCCCGATTTCAGATATTCAACCGTACACCTCCACCATCATCGACGAAGATTCAATCCGCCCCAAAGATCACACACGATTTCCAGAAGGAACCCCGATTACGATCACGGTTTCCGTCGGAGGTGACGTACTCCCCGCCAGTGCCAGACTGGCGCGCCGGCAGGCCGATGGTGCCTGGCGTGAAAGCCCCATGCAACCTGCACAAAAATTCTCGGCTACCGACCAGTCCCGCAAATTCCAGTTCCAGATCGACGAAACAACGAGCTCGTTTCAGTTCTACGTAACCGCGGGCGACGACCGCTCCCACACACGACAAATTGAAATCGTCCACCGTCCAGCCGTCGATACGATCTCGATTGAATACACAGCCCCCGCCTATGCACAGGGTGCGGCCTTGACCAGCTCACCCACTTCGACACTGGGTGAAATCTCTGGTCTGGCAGGAACCCGTATCGATTGGCACTGCACAAGTACCAAACCACTCAGTACCGCTACTCTGGAAACCGAAACAGGTGACATACTCACCCTCTCACCGGGAAAAGATGCCCGACACTGGACGACTTCTTTCGTACTCTGGACCAATAAACAGGAAGCCCCGGGAAACCTGAACGGTCGTCTCTTGATGGGGCCCACGCGCTACAAGGTCAACCTGCTCGACCAGGATGGCTACGAGAATACGGTCCCGCTGTGGAGAGCGATTAACCTGACACAGGACCAGGTCCCGCGAGTCGCCATCCCCACGCCTGGGCAGGACCAGCAAGTCCGTATCGAAGATACTGTCAATCTGGTAATCGAAGCCCGCGACGATATCGGCGTCGTTGATCTTCGTCTGTTGATGCGCATCAACGAACAGGAAACCGTGCAGGAACTCTTTCAATATCCCGCCACGTCCGGCGCACCCTCTGGTTTTCGTCGAGAACCATTTTCCTGGAAGCTCTCTGAAACCAGTCTTAAACCGGGTGACATCGTCCAATACTGGGCCGCAGCAAAAGATGGAAATGTATTGACGGGTCCCGGCCAGGCCAGTTCACGACGTTACTCGCTCTACGTCATCACTCCGCAACAGGTGATTGCCAAAATGGAGATGGCGATCGACGACTACGCAGCCGTGCTGGAGGAACTGATCCGGCTGCAGCGCGAAAACCGCGCCCAATCGGCTTCAGGCGTGGACTTTGAGTCTCTGTTGTTGAGACAAACTCGGATCCGCACCAGTACCGCTGTACTATCGCGTGCGATGAAAAAAGGCGCCTTGCCTGTAGCGACAATGGTAACCGCACTCGAAGAACTGTATGCCGGACTTATGGCGGACGCGATTCGTCTTCTCGAGACGGGACGCGACACCCAAAACGCCGCGCGGGCAGCTTCCGTCCGTACTGAATCGATTCCTGTCCAGGATGAAATTGTAGAACGCCTCGAAGAATTACTGCGTCGGTTGCAGCGCAACGAACAGGCCCGCAAGTCCTTGCGTCGGATTCGCAAAAAGGACGAAGCTGACCACAAAGAACTCACCCAGGCACTGTCGCAACTGATCAACGATTTGCAGCGACTCGCCGTGGACGAGGCAGAGATGCTTTCCAAGCTTGAAAAGATGCCGAAAAAACCGGTCGACGAACTGAATGAGGAACACTTGGGAAATCTCAAAGCGTTTGAAGAATTCCAAAACCGCTGGTCCAAGTGGCGGAAAGGCACGGTCGATGGCTTAAGCAAGCTCCCCACCGGCTTCATCGAAGATTTCGGACTGCGCCCGGACGTGAATCGCGTATTCGAAGAAATCGAAGCCGTTGCCAGGCGGTCCAAGTCCAGCAAACTCGAAGTCGCGCTGGAAGATGCCGGGACCAGCAAAGCAACAGAGATGCTCGAGGATCTGGAAACTTGGATGGCCGATTCCTCCGACTCATTGCAATGGATCATGGAAGAACCCCTCGATAATCGACCGCTGGACATGCCGGAAATGCCTTTGCCCGACGCGCTGGAAGACCTGATCGGGGAACTGCTTGCCGAAGCCGATGATTTCGACCAGGAAGCCGACGATATCACTTCTGCCTGGGGCGACAATCTCAACCAGGCTGGCTGGGGCGTCTCCGATGGCCCCATCAGTAACTTTTCGGCGAAAGGTAAAACGGGCAATGATCTGCCCAACGCCAACGAACTCAATGGTCGTGCCGGCGACGGGCGACGTGGAAAGTCCTCCGGCCAGATGGTTGGTGACACAGCGCGTGGACTCGACGGCCGCAAGACACCCGCACGGCTGAATAACGAACGGTACGAACAAGGCAAATTGAAAGAGGAAGGTCGCCTCGACCCCAACGGAGCGACGGGTGGTGGAAAAAAAGCGGGTTCAGGGCGACGTGGCTTGCAAGGTGGCACCCCTCCCGATTTCGTTCGCGATATGGAACGTCTGGAAGCCAAACAAGCAGCGATGCGAGAAAAGGCCCAACAAGTGGCTCGCCAATTGGATACCGATGGAGTGATGGGGACGCGTTTGAATCAAGCGATTCAGCTCATGCAAACTGTCGAAGGCGACCTGCGTGATTTGCGCTATGAAGATGCAGCTCGAAAACGCAAAATTGCGATGCAACAGTTGAAATCTGCTTTTGGAACTCTCGATCGATCACAACCCTACCAGATATCACAAGCCAAGGACCTGCCCGCTCAATTAAGGCAGGAGTTACTACAGTCTGCCGAAGAAGGATATCCCGAAGGGTACGAGGATCTGTTGCGGAACTACTTCAAGAAACTCGCGGCTTCCGAAGACTAGCAACCGCACGTCAGTGCAAGGGAGAATCGGTAGTGAACGTGGCCAGCACCCTGCCAATGCAATCGACAACACAAACGGGCACCTTGCCGCTGTGCGTCAGCGGAGGACGCCACAGAGTCGGGCCGGGCCTCTGCTCAGCACTGGTGGTGATCCTGAGCGCGAGCTGTTCTCTATCGGTTCGTGCGCAATCCTACTGGCATCTGG
>CAZITS010000714.1:0-3626 GCA_964542185.1 uncultured Pirellulaceae bacterium | reverse complement strand
TCGCTGCTGAGATGGCATCACCACGTGACAACCGACTCCTGGTCCGCGGGGAATATGATCGGCCGGGTCAAACCGTCGAAACCGCGCCGCCGGCGAGTATCATGTCGTTCGCGGAAACGTTGCCGCGCAATCGTCTGGGGCTGGCGCGATGGTTAACACAACGCAACAATCCGTTGACAGCGCGGGTGGTCGTCAATCGTTATTGGCAGTTGCTCTTTGGCACGGGGATCGTCAAAACGTCGGAAGATTTTGGTACGCAAGGTGAACGGCCCAGTCACGCAGCGCTGTTGGATTGGCTGGCAGTCGATTTCATGGAGTCGGGCTGGGATGTCAAAGCGTTGATTGGCAAAATCGTGTTGTCGGCCACCTATCGGCAGGCCAGCACGCAGACCGCGGAAAAGCAACGTCTGGATCCGGAAAATAGACTGCTGTGGCGCGGTCCGCGGCGACGGTTGCCAGCGGAGGCGATTCGCGACCACGCGCTGGCGATCAGTGGCCTGTTGGTGCAGCAGCTTGGTGGCCCGGGAGTCAATCCGTATCAGCCAGCGGAACTTTTCGGCGCCAATGCGATTGGTGCGGCGAACGCCAAATTCACAGAGGGTAAGGGGGCCAGTCTCTATCGCCGCAGCCTCTATACCTATTGGAAACGGCAGATTCCAGCAGCTAATATGCGCATCCTGGGTGCCGATGGGCGGACCAAATGCCGGACACGTCGCGAACGGACCAACACGCCGTTGCAGGCACTGGTGTTATTGAATGATCCGCAGTTTGTGGAGGCCGCGCGGGTACTGGCAGCTCGGGCGATGCGTCGCGGTGGAGCGCGGCCAGCAGAGTGGCTGGAGTTTGCTTTCCGACTGGCCACGTCGCGACAGCCGACGGAGGTTGAGCGGCAGATCCTGCTCGCCGAGTATGCGGACCGGGTGCGCGAGTTTCGCGGAAACGAGACCCTGGCCAACGCTTACTTGACTCAGGCTGCCCGCGAGGCGCAGCCTGATCTGGATGCGGCACAGTGGGCAGCTTGCGCTGCCGTCTGTAGCCTGATCTTGAATCTCGATGAGAGTATTTCGGCTAGTTAGTCCTTCTGGTTTTGCGAGGAATCGGTGTACACGGCCTCTGCGAGCGGCGTACGCAGCGCTGTTTCAGTCGCGTGCCGTAAATGGGGATTCCGTTGTCCCCCTGCGCCAAAACGTGGCAGTCATCGCGTCGCATTGATCAGCCATGGCAGCCGCAATAGACAGGGATCGCAGGGTTCTTATGGCGGCTGTCCGTTTTTGTGAGACGGAAAGTGAAGGCCTGCGAGTTGGCGGTCGACTACAATCGATAGGACGTGGCATGATAGGCCGTCCGTTGGGTGGAGACGCAGGGCTCCGGCACGCGCCAGACACTGCAATTTGCGGTTGTTCGCAACGTTGGCTGGTGCGATGATAACGAGCGTTTCCGGACACGATGATAAGACTGGAAGAGGGGGCGAGGGAAACCGATATGGAAAACCACGTTACGTCCGACTCGTCCTCGGGGTCGCAACCACTCACAACGACGCCAGAGGTTCGGCAAAGAGTGCCCCAGTTGCCGCTGGTGGATCCTCAGCAGGCAGCTCGTGCACGTCGGCGCAATACCATGGTCACTGGGGCCGTGTTGCTGTTTGCGGCGCTGGCGGGCGGCTTGTTTTACAGACTGGGACGCGTCGAGAAACAGGTGGAATGGAAGACGCACGAGGTGACGCGGGGTGAAATGGTTGTCAGCGTTATCGAGCATGGCGTCCTGGAAAGCTCTGAGAATACTCGAATCGTCTGTCGCGTGCGTGGTGACAATACGGTGACCTGGGCAATCAAGAGCGGCGAAGAGGTGAAGGCTGGCGACGAACTGGTACGCCTTGATACGCTGGTCATTGAGGAGACGATTCACGAAAAGACGAAGTATGCGCATTGGTCGAGAGCGGGGTCGATGGTACTGGGCAATATGATGCGGAAGTCAAGTCTGGCGATCCCGGAATACGAGCAGGGGCGTTTTCAGGTCGAGGTGATGAAGAAAAAAGAGAAGATTGCCCAGAAGAAATCGGACCTGCAAACGAGGAGAAATTTCGAGAACTATGCCAAGGAAATGTTGGCCCGTGGCTATGAAAGTGAATTGAATGTTGAGCAATTGGGGACGGACGTCGAGCGACTGGAGAGCGAGCTAGAGCTGGAACAGACAGATCTTGACGTCCTTGAAAATTACCAACGACGTGAAAAGCTGGCGGAATTGCAGGGAGAGTATGACAAATGGTCAGCCAAGCACCGCGCCGAGGTTGAGCGATCCGGTGCCAATGACTCGCGGCGGGATCGGGCCATTGAAGAGCTGGGGTTTTGTGTGGTCAAGGCACCGCGAGATGGTCTGGTGATTTATCCGTCGATGACCAAGTGGAAAGACGAGCCGGATTTGCAAGTTGGTAAATCGGTTCACAAGGATCAGGTGCTGCTGCTGATGCCTGATCTCTCCAAGATGCAGATCAAGGTTGGGATTCACGAGTCGATTGTCGGTCGAGTCAGGGAAGGACTGCCTGTTACCGTCAAGCTGGCGGAGCGCACACTCGATGCGAAGGTCAGTTCGGTTGCCCTGGTGGCCCGGCCAGCGGGCTGGTGGCGGGGAGTTTCGGTGAAATATGATACGGTCATTAAGCTGGCCGGAATTGATGGCTTGAAACCGGGGATGACCGCCGAGGTGGAAGTGGAGATCGCTCGTCTACCGTCGGTGCTTCGCGTTCCGGCAACCGCATTACTGGAAACAGTCAATGGATACTGCTGCTGGGTGGATACTGCTGCTGGCCCCGTCCGTCGTCGGGTGGAGCTTGGCGATCGCAATGAACTGTTCGTGGTGGCCAAATCAGGACTGCAGGAAGGGGATGAGGTGATCCTCAATCCACTGGCATTTATTGAAGATGCGCAACTGGAAGCGATGAGGCTGTTCGAACAAAAGGAAGCAGAACAGAAAGAGGAAAAAGCCGCGCAGCAGAAAGAGGAAAAAGCCGCGCAGCAGAAAACCGACGATGCGCGGTAACGAGTCTTCGGATAGCAGGCAGTGCTGATCAATCAGGTCGGCCGCAGAGCGGGCAGCGCGCGTGCAAACCAGAACCACAGCACTATGGCTGTATGGGCTGGGGCTGGTATGTGGCATGGACTTCGACCTTCTCGAGCGACAACGCGGGCAGAGACGCTGGCACGTTGACCCGTCGCAGCGTAAGCAGGTTTTCGCCTACGGCGGTTTGCCGTGGTGACAGAGGCAGGATCCACCAACCCGATTTGACAAGCGAGGGGCGGAGCTGAACGCCATTGAACTTGACCTCGACGTGACGCGGGGCGGTCGCTTCCGAGAAGAGAAGTCGCAGTTCGAGTCGTTGCAGGTGTTTGGCAGCAGCCTCCAGATTGTCCGCGACGTACACACGTCCCCAGGCCGGGTCGCGTCCGACTGCGAGTGGCAGTGAAGCCTCGTGGTTCAAGTTCGCGTAATCTTCCCAGCGGTTTCCTTGTCGGTCGTAGAATCCACCTCCATAGCGGCGGGCGACAACAAACCACTTGTCTAGTGACTTCAGAAGTTTGCGGTTGCCGATTTCGCGGTAGGCCTGGGCGTGCACGGACTTACCTTCGTAG
>CAZITS010000713.1:0-3630 GCA_964542185.1 uncultured Pirellulaceae bacterium | reverse complement strand
AACCAGCGCCCTTAGAGACGTACACCGAGATTGGCTGAAAAAAAAATTGGGGGGACATCAACTGTCCGTCAAGAGCGATCTTCCCCATGCGCCAGGGCTTCTGCTTCCAGCAAGTGTTGCGGTATCGTCAACGGACTTCCGTCCGCATTGCGACCCACATCCAGCAAACCGAAAGTTCGAATCATTTGGAGAAAGTCGGCAGGATAGAACTGGTCGACACCCTGAAATCGATCGTCAAGATGGGCAAACACGAGTTGTAGTTCCGCCTGCAAGGTCTCTCCGATGTGACTGGTGCCCCGGACGATCGCGCCGTCCTGCTGCAGGTCTTCTACGGTCGCCGTGTAGCGCAATGTGTCGCCCGGGCGGGCAGGCTGGTGAAAGCTGACCTTGCTCACCTTGGCCAACACCACCCGTTCCAGAAAGTCACCGTGCTGCGAAACCAGTAAACCACCCGTTTGCGCTAACCCTTCCACAATCAACGATGGGGGAAGAATGGGATAGCCCTGCAAGTAGTCCAGAACATGCTCCTCCGCCAACGTGACATTCTTGACTGCCACCGCGCGGCGACCACTTTCAAACTCGACAAAGCGATCGATCCAAAACCAGCGCATCGCTACTTCTCGCCATCGACAAGAAAGAAAACAGCATGATGAGACAGACGACGTATTTTCTCTTCTGCAGAGGAAACTCGTCCGGCATTTCCAGGAGTACCTGGCGCAGACCAGGCCAACCGACTAGTCAGTCGCACTCACCTTGCCAGAGATGTAACGACACAGATCACTCACCGTCAACAGGTTACCAAAATCCTGTACGACTGGATTCTCTTCAAACTTGGACAAATCGATAAATGGCATCCGCGCCCTGATCTCATTGAGACCCGTCTCGGTAACTTTACCACCTTCGACAAACTCAGCATTGGTCAGAATATCCTCAGGAAACAACTCCTTGCGCGGAATCTCTATTCCAAATGCTTTTTCCAGTCGAAACACAATGTCCAAGAAATCGATCGACTCGGCGCCCAGGTCACCCACCATCGTCGCCTCGGGTGTGACTTCGTCGTCATCAAGTCCCAACGCTTCAATCAGGGAATCTTTGACTTTGTCGAAGACTTCTTCTTTGGTCGGCATTTCAATCGTTCTCCGGATTATCGAATGGTGTGACTCTTAATTTCTTTCAGACTTTAGTTCAGTCGGTCCAGCGCAGCCAAATGCCATCCACTGTGGTCATACCAGGAAATGGTTCATCCGGCTGTTGAAGAATACAGCAAATCAAACTCCCGCCTCATCTGGCCCCGAATACCTGCATCCGACTGGCTTCTTTCGGGATGTCGATCCGCCAGATTGAATCGTTCCAGCACCAATCGGGCACTCACCGTCGGTGAATCCCCCACCACTCCAGTTGCCTGCAAAGTGGTCAATGTGGAATCCTGCTTCATGATTTTCGAAGATATGGTCAACTGTTGACCAGGTTCAACGAACCCTGAAAACTTGACGTTGCGGGCTTCCTTCAACAGGACAACAGCATGTTCAAAATCCTCAGACTTGCGGATGAGCCATGCGCTTGCCTGAAACAACGACTCCAACATCAAAACTCCCGGCATCACCGGGAAACGGGGAAAATGGTCTTGTAAATATTCCTCAGCCAGCGACAGTGACTTGATTGCCACAATTCGCTCTTGTTCACAAAGTTCCACGATTCGGTCAAGTTGATTGAATCTCATGAAACCGGTTTGGCGGAGAGTAACAAGACACTTCTGACGCTAAAGCGGGCCAGTATAACGGCCGTTTAGATAGCGGCCAACCTCGAACGGATTGGATTTGTAGTGTCCCGCCGGACTCGCTAGATTGACGTAAACCCGGTTTCACCCCCTCCGTCGCTCCATTGCAACGCTCTCGTGCCTGGTTGCAACCCGCCTCACTGTCACCCACCCCAGATGCGCACAGAGGATTCCCAGGAACAACTGGGCCAGGATGCCAAACGCCACAGAACCTGTTTTCTCCAAATTTGACCCCTTAGTGATCAGTCTCGGGTAAAGCACCCTCGGCTCACGGCCACGTTGCCATAGGATGCTCTGGGTTGTGGCAACGGCCACCACTCACCATGGACTTGAACAACAACGCTCGCGGCAGATCGGTCCGGCCTGGCCACCCGTCGGACCCTGGATCTGCGGAGATTTTTGATGACTGACGAAACCACTACGCTGGATGAAGTCATCGCCGCGTATCTACAAAACGCGGAAGCGGGACAGGTCCCCGATCATGGAGAATTGCTCCAGCGCTATCCCCAATATGCGGAGGCACTCGGCCAGTTTCTGGAAACCGACTTGAAATTACGGCAATCGACGTTCGGATTGCCGCTGCGGCAAGTAGACACGGGTGTACCTCAGAACGCGCTACCGATGGATACCCTGGGGAACTACCAACTGCTGGAAGAAGTCGCCCGAGGCGGCATGGGTATTGTCTACAAAGCCCGGCAAACACAACTCAATCGCACCGTCGCCCTGAAGATGATTCTGACTGGACAATTAGCCCACGAGACCGAGATCCAACGGTTTCGTACCGAAGCCGCCGCAGCCGCGGGACTCGAACATCCGGGAATCGTCCCAATTCTGGAAATCGACCAGCAAGAAGGTTTCCACTACTACACCATGTCGTTTATCGAAGGCGAGAGCCTTGCCCAACGACTCGAGCGGGGACCGCTACCCCACCAAGAGGCAGCCGCCTTGATCCAGAAAGTGTGCACCGCAGTTTCTTATGCACACCAGAATCGCGTGCTCCATCGTGATTTGAAGCCGGCTAATATCCTCATCGACGAAGAGGGGCAGCCCAAGATCACCGATTTCGGGCTGGCCAAGAGTCTGGATGGGGAACACGATTTAACTGCCACGGGAGAGATCCTGGGTACACTGCAATTTATGGCCCCCGAACAAGCGGCTGCCCAACACGATCAAGTCGCTGAAACCGCCGACGTCTACTCGCTGGGCGCCATTCTCTATTGCTGTATCACCGGAAATCCCGTCTTTTCTTCAACTTCCCACATCGAACTTCTGCTACAGGTCCTCGAACAAGAACCGACCGCACTGCGCAGGCTCGTCCCAACAATACCATCGGACCTGGAAGCAATCTGTTTGCGGTGCCTGGAAAAAGACCCCCGACACCGTTATCAAACGGCCCAGGAACTGGTCCAGGATCTGGATCGATACCTGGCGCGGGAACCCATTCTGGCAACGGCCGGATCATTCCAGAATCGAACCCGTCGGTGGATCCGCCAGAAGCCCCTGCTGGCAGCACATGTCGGCGGGATCCTGCTTGCCGAGCTGTGTCGACACTCTTACCTGATTGGCCAAGACTCCGATCAGCTCAGCTGGCAGCATTTTCAATTCAGTTTTATTCTTGGTGGGTGGATGGCAACCTGTTTTGCTTTCCAGTGGATACACGATCGCCAGCGGTATCGAGATACAGCGCGTTATTTATGGTCCGCAACCGATGTTGCCATGGTAACGATCTGTCTTAATATGATGGACGATCCCATCGCCACACTGCTGATGGCGTATGCCTTGTTAATTGTGGTTGCCGGTTTGTTTATGCGCGTCCATTTAGTCTGGTTCGTCACCGCCACCTGCGTGCTGTC
>CAZITS010000712.1:3291-3633 GCA_964542185.1 uncultured Pirellulaceae bacterium | reverse complement strand
CACTCTCAATGCGGGGCGCGAGGCGATCGAAATGTCGGTGACCAACTTGGGTGATCGACCTGTCCAGGTTGGTAGCCATTACCATTTTGTCGAGACCAACGCCCAGCTCGTGTTTGACCGCGGGGCGGCGTACGGACGACGGCTTGATATTCCAGCCGGGACGGCGGTTCGTTTTGAACCGGGTGAGTCGAAGACCGTGATGCTGGTGGAAATCGCGGGTGAACGCGTGATTCGTGGGGGGAATAACCTGGCGGATGGACCGGTCAGTGATGCGGGCCGTGAGGCGACGTTGGCGCGGGTGGCGGAACAGGGGTTTGGCCACCGTGCGGAATAGTTGGCGAT
>CAZITS010000712.1:0-3281 GCA_964542185.1 uncultured Pirellulaceae bacterium | reverse complement strand
GACAACTGAAGACTTATGGCTTATCGAATCAAGCGTTCCAATTATGCCGAGATTTACGGACCGACCACGGGGGATCGCGTCAGGCTGGGGGATACCAGCCTGGTGCTCGAAGTCGAACGCGATCACACGCACTACGGCGACGAGTGCAAGTTTGGCGGCGGTAAAGTCCTGCGGGAAGGCATGGGGCAGGCGGCCGGGGTCGGGCAGGACGCGGCGCTGGACCTGTTAATTACCAATGCGCTCGTGGTCGACCATACCGGTATCTTTAAAGCGGATATTGGCATCAAGGACGGACGTATTTCCGGCATCGGGAAAGCGGGCAATCCCGACGTGATGGCGGGGGTCGATCCAGGGATGGTCGTGGGTCCAACTACGGAAGTCACGGCGGGCGAAGGTTTGATCCTGACCGCTGGTGGTTTGGACACGCACATACACTTCATTTGTCCACAGCAGGCGCATGAAGCGGTTGCCAGTGGCTTGACCACGATGCTGGGTGGCGGGACCGGGCCGGCGACGGGAACGTGCGCGACGACCTGTACACCTGGCGCTGGTTATATACGCATGATGCTTGAGGCGACGGACAATCTCCCTCTGAACTTTGGTTTTCTGGGGAAAGGGAATTCGGCCCAGCCCGCCGGGTTGGGCGAACAGATTGCGGGTGGCGCGGTCGGACTGAAGTTGCATGAGGATTGGGGGACGACGCCCGCTGCGATTGATTGTTGTCTGCGGGTGGCCGAGGAACATGACATTCAGGTCTGTATTCACACCGATACACTCAACGAATCGGGTTTTGTGGAAACGTCTATGGCCGCCTTTGCCGGCCGGACTATTCACACCTACCACACCGAAGGGGCTGGTGGCGGCCATGCGCCCGACATCCTGCGGGTCTGCGGCGAGGGCAATGTTCTCCCCAGTTCCACCAATCCCACACGTCCCTACACCGTCAACACCATTGATGAACATCTCGACATGCTGATGGTTTGCCATCACTTGGACAAGAACCTGCCGGAGGACGTGGCCTTTGCGGAAAGCCGGATTCGCGGTGAGACGATCGCCGCGGAGGACATTTTGCACGACCTGGGGGCGATCAGCATCATGGGCTCGGATTCCCAGGCGATGGGGCGCGTGGGGGAGGTCATCACCCGCACCTGGCAGACGGCCGACAAGATGAAGCAGCAGCGCGGTTCGCTCGCGGGGGATTCCGCCGAGAACGACAACCAGCGCATCAAGCGTTATGTCGCCAAGTACACCATCAATCCCGCCCTGGCCCATGGCATGTCACACCTGATTGGTTCGGTGGAAGTCGGCAAATTGGCGGATCTGGTCCTGTGGAAGCCGGCCTTTTTCGGTTCCAAACCGGAAATGGTGATCAAGGGAGGGGTGATCGCCTGGTCGCAGATGGGCGATCCCAACGCATCGATTCCCACGCCGCAACCGATTCTGATGCGTCCGATGTTTGGCGCCTACGGGCGGGCGGCCAGTCCTGTATCGGTGGCGTTTGTCAGTCAGTTGAGTATCAGCGACGGGATTACCACGAACTATGGCTTGAACAAGCGTGTGGAGTCTGTGCGTGGTTGCCGCACCGTCGGTAAACGGGATATGGTTCACAATGACGCGACCCCAGAGATCAAGGTGGATCCGGAGACGTATGAGGTCTGGGCCGATGGCCAGCATTTGACTTGTGAACCGGCTCAAAAATTACCACTGGCACAGAGATATTTTCTGTTTTGACGAGCGTGATTGTTCCCGGTAAATCCCGGAGGTGGTGCGAGCATGGTAGAGCGGTGCCCTGGAGAGATCGGCCAGCCCGGTGGGCGGCGGGTTGTGATTGCCTGGTGCCTGATGCTTTGTGCTACGCCGCTGGTCGCGCAGAATCCGCTATCGCCCCTGTTTGGTGAAGGTGCTGCGGAACAGCGTTTACTGGACCAGATCAAAGTCAGCCGACGCCAGGAGAAACAGATTGGCCAGACGCAGTTTGCGAATTTCCGCAAGTCGCTGCGGGGGCGAGGGATCCGGTTGTTCGTGCGTGGCCGCGACGTGGAGTACATCCGTCAGTTAGTGGGTGTGCTACGTGCGCAAATGACCCATCGCGATCGTTATCCCAAGTTTACGGTCTATTTGGCCAAAACCAGGTCGACAGACGCCCGCGCGTTCCCGGGGGGAATCATCATTGTCACGGCCGGCATGCTTGAACTTGCCGAGACGGAAGCCGCCCTGGCGGGTGTACTCGCGCACGAGCTATCGCATATTGATCGCGGTCACCAACTGGACCGTTACCGGCGGCTGGCGGTCGCACAGGAGGGTTTTCAGCGAGCGCAGTTTTCCCTGGCAGAGATGTTTTCACGTGGGCGGCTTTTGATCAATACATATGCGCGCCCTTTTCGCCCCGAACAGGAAAGTGAGGCAGACGCCGATGCCGCCCGCTGGACCCTGCGGAGCGGCTACAGTCCGCTTGAATTTGCGCGGCTGTTTGATCGGTTTGCCAATCGCCCAGGCGGACGGAATGTCCGGGTGGCCGATTTCTGGCGCAGTCACCCGCCGCACCACCAGCGATTCGCCGCGGTGGCTGACGTGGCGGTTACGGAGGCCGGTCAACGCGGGATCGTGCTAGCAGAGCTTTGCGTAGGCCGAGAAAATCTCCAGCAACGTATTCCGCGACACGAGAAAGTTTTCCCGTAACGGTCAAGGGTGCTCCCCCATCAAGATTTGGTTGCGACAGGGTAGCCGAGAAGTGCAGAGCCCGCATCTTCCCGATATTGAAGGAAAAAATACAGTGAATTTGTGGTCGCGGACTGCTGGTTGCCTTGTCATTGCTGCCCACCCTGTTACCAATAGAATAAGGGCAATTGGTCGCGATCATGGTGTGAGCAGGTTGACCTCGCGGCGTTCGGTTATTCGTCCGGGTAGTGTTGCTGGTGAGAATGGCAAAACCGGTTGGTGTGGTGTATCGGGGTATGCCGATGCAATGTCGAGAGGTTATGCTGTTTGCTGCTGGCTGGCGACGTCAGGCGGCCCCGTGTCGCCCGGATGCTTTGTTTGAGATTAATAAAACGACGAGGGAGTGACTCAGGACGCGTTTCCCAGCAGGATCCAATTGCCTAAGGGTTCGATTGGATCGCCACGTTGCCGTCCGGTACCGATAATTTATGTCCAAAAGATGCCGCGACTGCCCCACCATCGAGCTTAAGCCAGATGCGTATCGATGGTACGAAACTCCACTAATGTTAGTGCTGTTTGCCCCCTATCGCTGCAAACACTGCTTCAGACGCTATTTCCGCTGT
>CAZITS010000711.1:0-3633 GCA_964542185.1 uncultured Pirellulaceae bacterium | reverse complement strand
CAGTCCACCAAATTGCATGTGCACCTGGACGGAATCAACCAGACGTTTGCGAGTGCGGAACCACTTCGCGTGGGTGGTGGCCACAGTGCTTTTACTGGCAAGATCGACGAGGTGCGGATCTACGACCGCGCGTTGCAGTCAGCAGAAGTGGCCTTGTTGGCGACATCCAGTTCGATTGCGGAAATTCTGACGATTGCACCCGACAAACGCAGTAATCGGCAACGCCAAAAACTAAGAACGTATTTTGTTGAGCGTCATGCTCCAGAGGCGATTCAGCAGGCGGTTCGGAAACGCGATGCGTTACGCGATCGCCGGGCGCAATTCTGGAAATCGGTACCCACCGTAATGGTGATGGAAGAGATGCCTGTTCCCCGCAAGACCCATGTTCTTTTGCGTGGACAATACGATAAGCCTGGTGACCGTGTGCAACCAGGAGTTCCCGCCGTTTTTCCGCCGCTGCCCGCAGGAGGCACAGCCAATCGCCTGGACTTTGCCCGCTGGCTGGTCGATCCCACCCACCCACTCACGGCACGTGTGGCAGTCAACCGGTTCTGGCAACTTTACTTTGGCGATGGGCTGGTCAAAACGTCCGAAGATTTTGGGTCACAAGGTGCGCGTCCCAGTCACCCGCGGTTGCTGGATTGGCTGGCGGTTGAATTTAGTGAGCGGGGCTGGGACGTCAAAGCTCTGCAACGGCGAATCGTGCAGAGCGAAACATACCGTCAGTCATCACGTGTGACGCCAGCGGCCTTGGCGCGGGATCCTGAAAATCGTTTGTTTGCGCGTGGGCCTCGGTTCCGTCTTTCTGCTGAGATGATTCGTGATCAAGCACTTGCAGTAAGCGGCTTGTTGCACGGTGAAATTGGCGGCCCTTCAGTGCGCCCCTACCAGCCGGCCGGTCTCTGGAAAGAAATTGCGTCAGATACGGATTATCAGCAATCCCATGCAGGCGGGCTATACCGGCGAAGTATGTACACCTACTGGAAGCGGACGGTAGCTCCGCCGACGATGATGACGCTGGACGCGACTGCTCGTGAAGCTTGTACGGTAAAGCGGTCCCGAACAAATACGCCGTTGCAGTCATTGGCGTTGATGAATGACGTTACCTTTGTCGAAGCAGCCCGGGTCTTGGCGCAACGTGTGATGCAGCAATTGAATGGCGATGCGGAATCACGATTGACACGGGTTTTTCGCCAGGCAACGGCGCGGAATCCGCGTCCCCAGGAGCTGCAGGTGCTGGTGAAAGGCTGGCAGCATTACCTGAACGAATTCCAGCAACGTCCCGAAGAGGCCCAACGTCTGGTGAGCACTGGTGAATTTGGAGTGGATACTGGATTGGACCCCGTGCAGCTTGCTGCCTACACCGCGGTGGCCAGTATGGTTTTGAATTTAGACGAAGTGGTCACGAAACAATAACCAGCGTTGCTCTGCGGGATTAGGGTGACGCTTCGGCGACGATTGAAAGCAGGCTCACGATGACTGTTCGTATCCGTAAAATCCGCTGTATTCTGACCGCGCCGGCAGGTATTCGCCTGGTCATCGTCAAAGTGGAAACCACGGAACCTGAGTTATACGGTCTCGGGTGTGCTACTTTTACTCAACGCCCCTTGGCTGTGGTGGAGGCTGTAGAGCAATACCTCGACCCGTTTTTGCGACATCGGGATGTCGATGAAATCGAGGATATTTTTTGGGCTGCGCGGATGAGTTCGTATTGGCGTAATGGTCCCGTATTGAACAATGCCTTGTCGGGTGTCGACATGGCGTTGTGGGACATCAAAGGCAAGCGAGCGGGGATGCCAGTCTATGACCTTTTAGGCGGCAAGTGCCGGCGTTCCGCCGATGTGTATGTTCACGCCAGTGGGAGTGATATTCCGCAGGTGCTCGATTGCGCGCGTAGCTGGATGGAGCAAGGGCACCGCCACGTGCGTTTACAGGTTGAGGTTCCAGGCCAAGCGACTTATGGAACTGCTTCCGATTTGCAGCCAGGCCAGAGTGTCGACGGGCCGACAACGCCACAGAGCATGTTCGAGCCGGCGGACTATGTGCGCATCGCGCGGCGGTTGTTTGAACAGGCACGTTGTGAATTGGGCGAGGAAGTTGAGCTGCTTCATGATGTCCATGAGCGCGTTCCAGGCCCTTTGATGCTCCAGCTCGCCAGGGATTTAGAGCCATATCGCCTGTTTTTCTTTGAGGATCCGTTGCCGCCAGAGGAAATAGACCATTTTCGGTTGCTACGGCAGCATTCAATTATTCCTATCGCGATGGGTGAGCTATTCAATAATCCCAATGAATTCCTGCCGCTGATCAAAGAAAGGCTGATTGATTACATTCGGATTCACATGTCGCAAATCGGTGGTTTGAGTGCCGGAATTCGTTTGGCGCATTTATGTGAATTTTTTGGTGTCGCCACCGCGTGGCATGGACCTGGCGATACATCCCCAGTTGGACACGCGGCGAATTTGGCGCTTGATTTGTGCTGCCACAATTTTGGCATCCAGGAATTCACACCTTTTAATGAGGCCAGCCAAGAGGTGTTTCAAGGTCTGCCGGAAATGCGAGACGGCGCCCTGTGGCCTGGCAGCGAACCTGGGTTGGGCATTGCGATCGATGAGCAGGCCGCTGCCCGCTACCCATTTCCATCACATCCATTTAACAACGCCTGGCCGGCAATTCGGCGGCGCGACGGGAGTGTTGTGACACCTTGATCGGTGTTGCGGCTCACGTGGTCTTCAAGAAAACGGTCCGTGGACGGCTACACGTGGCGGCAACGAAGACTAGAATGGCGGGTTGTCCAGGGAAGAAGGATCTCCTCGAAAACACCAATCGGTTATGCCCGCATCGGATATTATCATCAAGGGTGCGCGCGAACACAACTTGCGCGATGTCAATCTGGTTCTGCCGCGCAATCAGTTGATTTGCTTGACGGGCGTCAGCGGTTCCGGCAAAAGTTCACTCGCCTTTGATACGCTCTACGCGGAAGGACAGCGACGTTACGTCGAGAGTCTTTCAAGTTTTGCCCGGCAGTTTCTGGGGCAGATGCCCAAGCCGGAAGTTGACCACATTCAGGGCTTAAGCCCGTCGATTTCTATTTCTCAGAAGTCGAGTGGCAACAATCCACGTTCTACCGTGGGTACGATCACAGAAATTTACGACTACCTGCGGGTTTTGTTTGCCCGGGTCGGACACGGGCGTTGCCCTCACTGCAGCCGAGAGATCACGGCTCAGACCAGGGAACAGATTATCACCCGAATTCTGAGTTTTCCGGTCGACTCGCGTTTTCTGGTGTTGGCGCCGCTGGTGCGTGGACAGAAGGGCGAGTATCGCGACCTTTTCGAAGATTTGATCAAGCAGGGATTTGTCCGCGCGCGAGTAAACGGAGAGGTCATCACGCTCTCCGATCCTCCCCGGCTGGATCGCCGGATGAAGCATCACATTGAGGTTGTGGTCGACCGGTTGGTGGTCAAGAAAGATTTGCGGCCACGGCTCGCTGAAGCTGTCGAAATGGGACTGAAGATCGGCAGAGGGAGCCTGGTGATTGCTGAAGCTGGCGATGCCATAGTAGCAGGTAGTAGTCCGTCAGAATCAGCGAGAGCCAGTGCAAAGCGGGCATCTCGTCCGGGAGATATTGTTTTT
>CAZITS010000710.1:0-3633 GCA_964542185.1 uncultured Pirellulaceae bacterium | reverse complement strand
CCGCGCGGCAGTTGATTGAGCAACACAGCAGCGTGGCAGCCTGTGCCAAATGCCATGCACGGATTGACCCGTTCGGCTTCGCACTGGAACAATTCGACACCGTGGGACGCCTGCGTAGCGATCCGGTGGACACAGCCACCACGCTGTTCAATGGCACCAGAATTGATGGCTTGGACGGACTGCGCAGTTACCTCGCGGAGCAACGCCGGGACGACGTCGTCCGCCAATTTTGCCGTAAACTGCTGGGCTATGCGCTCGGCCGTGAAATCCAGTTATCAGATGAGTCGTTACTTACCGATATGCAAGATATACTGAAAGCACGCGATTTTCGGTTCAGCGCCGCCGTCGAGGCGATTGTGACCAGCCGCCCGTTTCGTAAAATTCGAGGAAAAGAATCGATCCCCGAATAATGCAGCTCGCCGAGTAACCAACAGCCTGCTTCCCGCAACCGACACAGTATTGTCTTACGGAGATAGACACATGGCGATCCATCACTTCTCGCGCCGCACCATGCTGCGTGGCCTCGGTGTAAGTATGGCACTCCCTTGGATGGAATCGTCACGTGTCTGGGGGGACGAAAGCAAAGCCGCTAAAGAGGCCAGCACGGCACCCACACGGATGGCCATCTTGTTCTCTGGCTGCGGGTTCCACAAACAAGAATGGTGGGCGAAAGGGGAAGGCGACGCACTTGAACTGGGTAAGGTGCTGGCGCCGCTTAATGATTTCCGCGATCAGTTGACATTTATTCGTGGCCTCTACAATGCCGAGGCGTTGAAAGGCAACATTCATAGTTCGCAAACCGGCAATCTCCTTTCCGGCGCGCCGCTCTCCTCGGGTGGCACAATCCGATCGGGTACCAGCGTCGACCAGGTCGTGGCACAGCAAATCGGTCAGCGGACCAAGCTGCCCAGTCTGGTGCTGGGCTGTGAAAAGGCCAACCCTTCGGTACACAAGAACTACTCGATGCTCTACAGCTCGCACATTTCCTGGAGTAGCCCTACGACTCCCACGCCGCTGGAGGTTTACCCGGCGTTGGCATTCGATCAGCTCTTCAAGGATTCGGCGCAACGCGGTGACAAGAGCGTGCTGGATGCGGTCCTGGCGGACGCCAGTGACTTCCGTCGGAACATTAGCCGGCTGGATCAGCAAAAACTGGACGAATACCTGAATTCAGTGCGCGAGGTCGAACAGCGCATTGCGCGGGCCGGAAATCGGGGCGAACTGCAAGGCTGGCGACCAACCTTGACGAAGCCCAACATCCCACGCCCCGCCGACGGTTATCCCCAGGACATCGTCGAGCACATGCGTCTGATGAGTGATATCCTGGTCCTCGCTTTCCAGACTGACACGACGCGCGTGTGTACGCTCAAACTCAACAATGACCATGGCACACTCCGCTTTCCACATCTGGGTGTGGACTACATGATCCACCATCTGCTTTCCCATAGCGACACGGATGACTGGCTCAAGGTGAACCAATTCTTCCTGGAGCAGATGGCGTACATTGCTGGCAGACTGGATGCCATCCAGGAAGGTGAACGGACCGCACTGGATAACTCAATGCTGATGCTCTGTTCAAGCATGATGACCGGGCATCACGATGCGTCCCAACTGCCAGTCGTCATGTTGGGTCGCGCTGGCGGCCAGATTCAAGGTGGTCAGAACCTCGATTACTCGGGGCAATCCGATCGCCAGATGTGCCGACTGTACCTCAGTATGATGGACAAGATGGGTATCAAGCTGGGGCAATTCGGCGACGCCACCCAGCGGCTGGATGAAGTCTAGCAGCGACCACTGCGCGAACAGGAATCGAGTGCTGCCTCCCGGCGTCAGGGTAGATCGCTGCTACTGGTGCGTTTGAATTCGCCCAACTCGTAGTGATCAACATAGGCCCCCTGGGCATGCCAGATCTGGTGCGGCTTCCCGGGCAGGAAGTCGAATCCCTCCAGGTGCGTACGATTCTCTGCAATTTCCCAGACGCGTGTGGGCCGCTGGATCTGCTCTGTGAGCTGCTCCGGCAAATCAAACTCGAAAAGCCCGTCCTGATCACCAAACGTGTGAATCGTGTAGAGCTTGTTACCGACAATCCGCAAACCCTGAGAAAAGTGCATTCCGGACGGGTAACGAAACACACCCTGACGAACTAACTTCTCACCCTCGATCGCATAGCGGTGAATTCCCAGATCGCTCAAGTCGCCAACCCACAGATAGCGTCCATCAAAACAAACTGGATCGATCCAGGTCACGTCGTGACTGATGTCCCAGGTCTGGATGACCGTCAAGTCACTCGCACGAACCCTGGCAATCACGGAACGATCGAGTTGAGGGTCATGCTTGCCATTCACTGGCCCATGTAACATGCCGACCCACAGATGACCGTCGTGGTAATCAATCGCGCCAACGTGATTGACACCGGCAACGCGAATTGGCTGTTCTTGCAACAGCCGCCACTGGGTGTCGTAGCGAAAAATCGACTGCGCAGTCGAGGTGAAATACTGTTCTCTAGAAAGTGCCAGCCCCTGCTGTGCGGCCCCTTTGGCGAGCCTGTGTTCCTGCAGCAGGCGCGACGGCGGCCGCGCCAAACCGGGGCGTTTCAATCGCGACCGGTAAACCGGATGCAATCTTGCAATACCCACCTGGTCAGCGACTTTCAACATGGCACTCACGCGGTCGACCAACGGAAACTCGACACCCGCCTCAAACAGGGCAGCGACCTGCTCTGCCTGATTACTGCAACAGAAATTAATGGCAACGCGCCGCGCCCGCAGCAGGCGGGTGTGTGCCGGATCGACAGAATCACCTCCAAACAACTGGATGAAATCCGCCTGCATCTCGATCGTCTCGTCAACATATTTACGCGAGTTCCCCTGATCCTGCATGTTACAGATCAGCACTGACTGATTCACGCGTTTTGCGGCACGCGCCGCGGCCGCACCACAGGCCAGAAAAGCCTGGTGCAGGCGTTCCTGCTGTACCAACGCGCGCGTCACTTTCTCGGCTAACTCGGCACCGCCTTTGAGGTGCACGTTGAGCCAGATGTTTTCGGGCATCACCGCCAACGCTGCAGCCAGTGTCGGAATCCGCTCTCCGCGGAAAGAATCCGCTTTCCAACCACCCGCATCCAACTCTTGTAGTTCGCTCAAACTCCGCGCCGATACAGGTCCCGTACCATTGGTGGTCCGATCGAGGGTCGCGTCGTGCAGCAACACCAGCGCGCCGTCACGCGTGAGGGCCACATCAAACTCAATCATGTGGGCACCCAAACGAATTGCTTCCCGAAACGCCGCAATCGTATTTTCCGGATGGGTATCACTGGCACCTCGGTGGGCACAAATACCACGCGTTGGCATACGTTTCCAGGTATTCAGGCGTTGCGGTTCTCGGCCCTCACAAAAAACACCTGACCCGACCAGTACCAGCGACAAGACCAGACACCAGAATCCTTGTTGTTTCACAGTCATTGTCTCCTCGCGGTAGCAAACAGGAACACCGACAGCGGTGTACGCACGGCAACTTGCCGCCAGACAGTTGTGGTAGATACTGGCCGTCAACACCCCTGTCAAGCAGACGGCAGGGTAGTCGCAATCAGACAGAGGCGTCTGACTTAGCGCACCAACTCCAAGGTGTACTCGG
>CAZITS010000709.1:0-3635 GCA_964542185.1 uncultured Pirellulaceae bacterium | reverse complement strand
CGACACCATCTACGGAGGCGTTCCAGCTCTAGTGGGGAACCAGTGGACTTGGACAGCCCGCCAATTCCCCAATGGCACGGGCTATGCCGCAGGAGACCGGGACAACATTACCAATTTCAGTGATGGTGCTCTCTCCGACCGATTACCGTAATGGATCAGCAACCCACAACCCACCGATAACTCACCTGGCATGCGTTCACACCGCCGTAAATCCTTCACGCTCATCGAACTGTTGACCGCGATTGCCATCGCGTCCACGCTGGCTGCCTTTATGCTCGTGGCGTTGTATGGCGCCACCCAAATGGCCAAGATGTCGCGCACGCGTTCCCAGGTCGGCCGCCTGAACGAAATGATCATGGCCAAATGGGAGCACTACCGCACGCGACCGCTGCCAATTAAATTCGCGGCCAACGCCGCCCCCAAAATCGCCGCAGTTCAGAAACTCAGCGTGCTGCGGGAACTACTTCGCCTCGAGCTCCCCGACCGCAAGAACGACCTGTTCAATCCCCTCGACACCAATCTGGATTCGAGCGTTTCCCTCCGCGGCAAGGAACCGGCTGTCTACTTCGCCTACCGAAGTCGCGTCAGAGATGCGACCCGACTCCCCACTGATGCGACGGGATACTTCGACCATACGCGTTGGAGTCGGCAGTATCAGGGAGCAGAATGCCTCTACATGATCATCGCTGAAACACGTAGTGGTGGTGTGAATGGCCTCGATCATTTCCAGGAAAGCGAAATCGGTGATGTCGACCGGGATGGGATGAAGGAGATCCTGGACGGCTGGGGGAAACCGATCGAGTTCTTGCGGTGGGCGCCTGGTTTTTCGGACCCCAACCCCACCTACAACCAAAGTGAAATCCAGCGACGCGATCCATTCGATCACTACCCTGGTCCGGATCTGGTCTGGAACACACCGAGTACGCCGAGTACGGACGACATCCATCAATTGACCAATTACGATCAGTTTGATGGTTTGATGGTGGACGTCTCTGACGACGGTGGCCTGGAACCGTTCCGGCATTTCGCGTTGTTCCCGCTGATCTTTTCAGCCGGCGAGGATCAGCAGTACGACATCGCCACCGATTACGTGCAGGTCAACAACACCTGGAGACTCTACTCGTCGGATGTTCCCTTCCCGGGAGATCCCTTACCCAACCTGGGAATTTTCTATCACCACGTCGACGCCGTCCCCAACTCAGCACTGAACGCAAGCGGTGTCCAGAATCTTGCCAATGACCCTTACCTGTGGCTACCACTGCCCGGGAATCTGTACTGGCAACTTGGCAAGTATACGTCTGTCGACTACGTCGACGGGAATAACAACCCGATTCCCAAGGGTTTCTATACCGACAACATCCACAACCACCTGCTGGAGGCCAATTAGTCATGCCGCAGGTGTCCCACAAAATCCACCGCCATCTGGGCCGTCGACGTCGCGCCATGACGCTGGTGGAACTGCTCACCGTGATCTTCATCCTGGTGCTACTGATGGCGTCCGCGCTGCCGCTGGCCCGCCTGGCACTAGCCGATCGCAAGATCACCACGGCCACGCGCCAAGTGACAACGTTCATCGAAGGCATCAAGGCCCGTGCCGCTGGCAGTAACCGGCCGATGGGAGTCTGGGTTGAGCGCGATCCACTCAACCCGATGGGCGGGTACCAGCTGTTTGCCGCCACTGTGCCTCAGCCGTACGGAGGCGATGTTCTCAACGCACTCGCCTACCTGCATGACGAGAACCGTGACGGCATCCTGGATACCGCGTATTTCTTTCGTAATGAATGCGGCTTTCTCGACACGTACTTTCAGGATGGCTTCCTGGGAGGCACCATCAAGCCTGCGTACTTGCGCAATGTGCGTTTCGGAGATCGAATCCGACTGGGAAGTTCCAGCCCGGAATACATGATTACTTCCGACATCCTGGATGTGGATCAATTCCGCGTCAAACTCCATTTCCGGCATCCTGACGCCGTGGTCGAACAAGCGCCTGTTTCCACGCCTCTGGACCCGTTAAACCCTCGAGTCACCTACACACCGATTCACCTCAAGCCCCACTTCCAGACTTCTGCCAGCGGCGTACCCCAGAACAATTTGCCACGGGACGTCAAAGTGCGTTTCCAGATTGTGCGTGCGCCGCGAAAGGCCCTGGTCAAGCCGCTGCAACTCCCCGCCGGCATCGTCATCGACCTTTCCAATTCGGGGATCGGCATTCCATCCAGCCAGGCCGTCTGGCCCTTTCAGGACCCCAATACTGGAGCACTGTTACGACCTGGGCAAGGACAGGAATTTGCTCCCGGCTTGGATCGGGATACCTCGTATGCCAACGACGGCATCTCGAATCTCGATGTCTACAAGTCTGTTCCCACCTTGAACGGCGCTGTCATCGGTGACCAGCGACCGGTCGTGATTATGTTCGAACCCGATGGCTCGATTCGCTCGATCACCTGCTCGAGGCTCGGACTCAATCACCGCCCGACCAACAATGTCCACTTGCTGATCGGGCGACGGGAACAACTTAAGGCCCCGTCGCCTTACGCCCCCAATGGCCTCCGGTACTCCATGAACACCAACGCTCCTTTGGCATGGTTCATCAACCAGAATCTCTCCGACATGGCCAATCGCTGGGTGTCGATCAGCCCGCGCTCGGGCGGCGTGACCAGCGCGGAAAACGGTTGGGCATTGAACTCCGATATCAGCGGTGGAGGTTTCTCCTTCACCGGTTCCCTGCAAGCCTGCCGACAATACGCGCAGGATGCTCAAACTTCCACCATGGGGCGTTAAGCATGTATCGAAACGATATGCCGCGTCCCACTCGCGGTCTCTCGACTCTGGAAGTCATGATCTCTATTGGTGTCGCCATCATTGGCCTGCTGGGTGCGCTGGCCCTGCTACCCGTGGCAGGTTCACTGACCAGTCGAGGCCTCAATGCCGACCGCGCGGCACGGGTCGGCATGAACGCGGTCGAGGAGTTCGATGTCCGTGGATTCCGCAGTCCTGAATTCTGGGTCCGGCGCGGTCCCGATGGTCTCTATCCAGTCAATCCTTTGAAGGACGCAACGCTGGCCGGTACAGCCTTCTGTATCGACCCACGTTTTTATGCCGTCAATACGCGCAATCTCGACACCGGATTTGGTGGAGCCTACCCACCTTTCAATGTCCTGACCGCTCCCGGCGCTAACTTCACCCCGCCGCTGGCGCCGCAAGTCGATGCCGGCTATTTTCCCTACTATCAGCCAGCCGGCTTCCCACGCATGATTCGTATCAGCCTGTTGAGCCATAGCAACGTGCCATTGCCCCTCTCCTGGGCAGTCGGATCACCCGCCATGTATCCCACCAACAGCGTTGTCCCTGCGCAAATGTCGTTACTGCAGGCCGGCGACATCTTTTCTGGACGTGATGACCTGGCATTCCGTCGTCCCGAGGACAACACGCTCCCGCCCCAGCAGGTGTTCAGCCCAGTCCCCAACCCCTTGTTTGGCACCAATGCTGTGGCGCGACGCGAGTACGATGCCCAGCTGAGTTGGCTGGCGACCGTAGCGCCCAAATCGACGGCATCCAACACCGACTTGTACACCTTATCGATCGTGGTCTTCCACCAACGCAACGCTGGCTTTCCTTTGCCGCGCACGGTCGAT
>CAZITS010000708.1:0-3639 GCA_964542185.1 uncultured Pirellulaceae bacterium | reverse complement strand
CCAGCAAGGGCGGCAGCAGCGACGGGAAACTGGCGGATGGAAATCTGTAGTTCATTCAGCCGCCGCAAAATTTCCTGCTGGATCCAGTTACTCGTCCGCCTCGCATCTCCGGATACGTCAGCCACCTCGACAAAATATTCGACAAAATCACGACCCTGATTCACGATCACATTTGCGTCGTACTCTGACACATCGTATTCCTCTTGCAGTCGCAAACGTAATGCCGCCGGAAGTTCGCCCACCGTGCCGCGCACGCGTTCGACTTCGTCTGGAGTCACAACAACCGGCACCAGATCGGGATCCGGGAAATAGCGATAATCCGACGACTCTTCCTTATGCCGCTGTGCCCGAGTCACTTCGCGCTGGTCATCCCAACCGCGTGTCTGCTTGGGAATGTCACCTTTTTTCACCCCTTGTTCCAGCCAGACTTCATACTGACGCTGGCTTTCATACTCGATTGCTCGTTCCACAGCTCGAAAGCTATTGAGGTTTTTTATTTCTACGATGGGGGTCGCAATCACCCCTGCCGGTTCGTCCAAGTGCAGATTGACGTTCGCATCGACACGCAGGCTGCCTTCCTGCATATTGCAGTCTGAAACATCCAAATACTGCAGCAGCAGCTTGAGCTCGTCGAGATACGCGCGGGCCTCAGCGGCGGATCGCAAGTCTGGTTGGCTGACAATCTCCAACAATGGAGTTCCGGTCCGATTCAAGTCAATACGACTGTCTGCCCGACCGGACATTTCGTCGTGCATACTTTTACCCGCATCTTCTTCCAGGTGCGCGCGAATGATGCCGACACGTTTAGGATCAAATACACCCTGTGAATCGCAAATTTCCAGCCAACCATCACAAGACATCGGGAGGTCATACTGACTGATCTGATAACCCTTGGGGAGGTCGGGATAATAGTACTGCTTGCGATCCCATCGAGTGAATTCCGGTATCTGACAGTGAAGCGCCAACGCAGTTTTCATTGACAATTGAAACGCATCGCGATTCATTACTGGCAGAGACCCCGGCTGTCCGGTGCAGACTGGGCATGTTTGCGTATTTGCCGGCTGACCAAACTCGGTCGAGCAGCGGCAAAACAGCTTTGTCCGCGTCCGCAGCTGAACATGAACCTCCAGGCCGATCACGATTTCGTAAGGCTGATCGCTCATAGTCACTTCTGTCACAGGTTCGTCGTTCGCTGTTTCCGGCCAGGTCAGTGATCGCATTGAACGAGTTGCGTCGACACCTCTGTTGACCTGACCATCAAGATTCCTCTGCAAGGCTGGGACGTCTCGTGTGCCAATCTGTTTCCCCTTGAAACTGATGTGCTGCACGCAACAAACGTGCCTCTTCAAATGGCGGCGCTTGTAACTGCAAGGCAATCGGTAATCCCGACGCGGTCAAACCACACGGCAGAGATAAAGCTGGTATCCCGGCGAGATTCGCGCTGACTGTATAAAGATCACCCAAATACATGGCCAACGGATCGTCCGTTCGCTCTCGTAATGCAAACGCGGGAGTGGGTGTAACCGGACCGGCAATGACATCCACCTGCTGAAATGCCGCATCAAAGTCATCGCGTATACGGCGCCGCACTTTTAACGCTTTCAGGTAATACGCGTCGTAGTAACCGGCGCTCAGGGCGTAGGTCCCAAGCATAATGCGACGCTTTACCTCATCACCAAACCCCTCTGCTCGCGTTCTCCGGTACATACGAACAAGGGGCCCGTCGATTTGCTCCGCGCCGGCGGCATCACCAGATTCGACCAGCAGCCGGCGTTCCTCAGCCAGTTCCTCAAGCATGCGTCCTTCGTCGGTTCGGTGCCCATAATGTGCACCGTCATAACGCGCGAGATTTCCTGACGCTTCACAAGAAGCGATTATGTAATAGGTCGCGATCGCATAGCGGCTGTGGGGCAATTCTACGGGATGTACGGTCGCCCCTAATTGTTCGTACATCGCTACAGCACGGCGAACAGACTCTTCGATTTCGCCATCGAGCCCCTCGGCAAAATGCGATTCGACAATTCCGATACGCAAACCTCGCAACGGTTCACTCAGCAAGTCACCGTAGGAAGGCGCCGGCAGGTCCGCTGAAGTCGAATCCAGTTCGTCATGGCCCGCGATCACTTCCAACAGTAACGCAACATCCTCTGCCGTTGCCGCTAGTGGTCCCACCTGGTCAAGACTACTCGCAAAGGCCACGAGCCCGTATCGACTGACTCGCCCATAGGTCGGCTTGAGGCCTACCACACCACAAAAGGCTGCCGGCTGCCGAATCGACCCCCCGGTATCACTACCCACTGAAAGTGGCGCCATTGATGCCGCAACTGCCGCTGCAGCGCCGCCGCTTGAACCGCCGGGGGTGCGCTGTCGATCCCACGGATTTTCCGTGGGCCCATGAAAAGAGGTCTCTGTCGAGCTGCCCATGGCAAACTCATCCATATTGGTCTTGCCCAACAATACCGCACCCGCCGCGCGCAACCGCGTGATCACAGTCGCATCGTAAGGTGGAGCGTAACTCGCCAGCATGCGAGAACCACAGGTCGTCAGTTGCCCTTTCGTACAGAGGACATCCTTAACTGCAACCGGAATCCCAGCCAATTTTCCAACAGGCTTCCCGCCTGCCCGTAGCTCATCCACTTCCCGGGCTTGGGCTAGTGCTGCCTCTTGTGTCACGCTAGCAAACGCGTGCACCGATTTGTCACATGACTTGATTCTTTCGAGAAACACGCGCGTCAAATCAACGGATGAAACATCTCCTGAATCAAGAAGCCTCACCAGATCCGTTGCCGACGCCTCAAGGAGATTCATCTAAGCACCCTGTGTAGACCAGATCGTATTACGACACAGACAGAGGCATGTCGCACCACACACCCGCTGCACCACACGTTCCCAGCAACACTGGCCTGGCAGCACTGAAACCACCTGGCACGAAACAAACCCATCGCCAATCGACTACGATTCTTGGAATTCCAGAAACACGACCTACCCACAGCTTCTCCAGCGAAGGGTCACCCCGTGTTACTCACCTAGAACTGCCGGAACCCGATAACACTCATCATCCTGTTTCGGCGCACCAGAGAGAACTTCAGCGCGTGACAACCCCGGACGAGGGTTATCTTCCGCAAACACGTTGACCAGCTCACCGGCATGTGAGAGGGGGTTGACGTTCTCCGTGTCGAGCTCGGCCAGCTGATTCACATAATCAACGATCTGCCCGAGTTGGTCCGTCATCCGTTCAAGCTCTGTATCCGAAAGCTGCAACCGAGCGAGCATTGCGACCTTCTTGACATCCGCGAGCGACAGACCCACCTGACACCTCTTCATCCACGGAGACGATGAAACACAGAGAATTCAAGCAGACCCAGGAAGCTTGAAGGGGCGCTGATGGACAACTTTGCGTACCGACCCACTGCGGATGCAGCTGGTACATACTCGTATTGTCTGATTTGATCCGCCCGGAGTCGTCACCTTGACACGTTGTAAATTCGGCTTGAATTTACGCCGCGAGATTCCCGTAATCTTGGTTCCAACGCCACCCAGATATTTGGCCTTTCCTCGCGTCTCGACGGAGTTTCCCATCTGGGACTTTTTACCGCAGACTTCGCAGACCCGCGCCATTGGAACACCTCTTTCGCTTTT
>CAZITS010000707.1:0-3648 GCA_964542185.1 uncultured Pirellulaceae bacterium | reverse complement strand
AAGCTAACGGTAGTACTTCAATCACTTGCTGCTCCATGAATTGACGAATCTGCTCGTGGTCAATCATCTCGCGTAAGGCGTCGAGCAACGGTCGTAGATAAGGGTTGATTTTCGATTGCATATCGCCCGGCAGGAATCCTAAATTTTCACCTGCTTCGACCGCCGGTCGTACGAGGACAATCTTGCGTACTGCTTGTTGTTTGAGGGCTTCGACAGAAAGTGCGACTGCCAGATACGTTTTCCCGGTGCCTGCTGGTCCGACGGCGAACGTCAGGTCGTTGCCGCGGATTGCCTGGACATAGCGGGCTTGGCCTGGAGTGCGCGGTTGAATTTGTCGAGCGGCCTCAATGACGTCGATGGGAGATTCGGCGAGGTGCTGCTTTTGGCCGGTAATTCGCGCCAGTAGATGGGAAACCTCCAGGGAGGTGATGGTTTCTTTTCGCTCAGCGCAGTTCTTGAGTTGTTCGAGAACTTCAGTCGCCTGGACGACGGCAGGATCCTCTCCACGGACTCGGATTTCCCCATTTCGGTGTGTGATCGTTACACCCAGAGATCTTCGAATCAGATGCAGGTGTTGGTCACGAGTCCCGAACAATGGCAATACCAGGTCCGGCTCGGAGAGCGAAATGGTAGATTCCGACATCAGGCTGGCCTGGTCGTTCTGTGCGTCATTTAAAATGGGTTTGCCTGTCATCGCAACTAACTATAACGGATTGTGCAGGTAAGATCCGCTGATTTGAACTCACAAGGAATATTGTTGCAACTGGAGTGAGAGTGCGTAACAGCCCAGGTGCAGCGCTTCTTGTCCACTGTCCTCAGGTCCTTAATGTGAAACCGCATCGAGGGGATGCTGTGGTGACACGTGCGGTTTGCTACGATTATGGAAGCGGTTGAAATTGGCGCGAACTTTCGAGGAAATGCAGCTATGAAATTCGCATGTAAGGCACCACGCAGTCAGCGTTTCAGGATCTTGATGCTGTTGGTTTGTTGTATGGCAACTTGTCAAGCAACCGCGCAGGAGCATTTGGTATTGGAGACAGGAATGTCTCGTGTGACGGTCGCGAGTTCCGGTGGAGGCCTGATTGAGTTCCGTTTGCGCGATCACGCACTGAACCCGCTCAATTGGAGAGTGACTCCGGATTTGGAGCCGCCTGTTGCCTCAGGGAAACCCTATTTGCAGGGACATTTCCTCTGTCTTGACCGCTGGGGTCCGCCAACCGAAGCAGAGCAGAAGCGAGGAATGCCGTTTCATGGAGAGGCCCCTCGGGTGGTGTGGCAAATTCAAGACAAGCCAGTGCAGCGAGATGGTTCGATGGTTGCCACGATGGGTTGTCGTCTTCCGTTGGCGGGGTTCAAGGTCCAGCGCGCGTTGTCACTTGGTGCCTCCGCTCTGCTGGTCAAAGAGCAAGTAACAAACGTCAATCCGCGCGGCCGAATATACAATTGGGTTCAGCATCCCTCGATTGCTCCACCATTCCTGGCTAACGAGACAATGGTTGATTCCAATGCGCAGCGGGGTTTCTTGCAGGATAATCCCGTTCCAACGGACCCGCAGAAAGCGTCGAAGTGGCCGGCCGTACGGATCAATAGGCAGCAAGTCAACTTGCGTCGATTCGTCAATGATGGAGACGATGGACACGATGTCAGTTCTTTTGTTTTTGCCGACACAACGACGCTCGGCTGGGTTACCGCATCGAACCCGCAGGCTGGATTGTTGATTGGATACGTCTGGAAAACGAGTGACTATCCCTGGTTGAATATTTGGCGTTATCGCCATGAGGGTAAAGTTGCGGCACGGGGCCTCGAATTTGGGACGACGGGTTACCATCAACCGTTTCCAGCCTTAGTACGTGAGCAGAGCATACTGGGCAGAGCGTTGTTTGAGTACATTGATACCGGTGAGACGATTAAAAAATCGTATGTTGTCTTCGTAACCAAGCTGCCTGCAAATTTTCTCGGAGTGGCGCGACTGGAATATCAGGATGAGGAAATCCAGATTCTGGAACGCGGGAACGATGGCCCGCGCCACCTTAGCGTTGCAGTCAAGCATTGGCTGAACTGATGGCGTCGTGGCATCGTTTCTGCTGCGCTCGTGCTCGGCGTTTCGAAAGCGGCGTTGGATGGTTCTGACTCCCGTCTGGCCTGACATCTTCAGTGCCACTGGAATGCTGCTCTTGATCAGACGCACCAGCCAATTCTTGTCGTCTCTAATCACCTGTTGACCAGTCGGGCAGGAGGCGGCACAAGTTTGTTCGCCGGCCGGGAACGGCCGACGCGGGTGTTGGCCTGCGTCTTTGTGTTTGTGCCACAAGGATGTGCGAGCTGCAGTGTGCTGAGGATGGTCGTCCACCAGCTTCTCCCTTGTTGCCTGCCATACACGTAGGCCTCTGCGGTGGCCTGCCTGCAAGTCAGGGATCTCCATGACCCTCTGAAGGTGCCTTTTTTCCTCACGCCGATTTCGAACATAGTGATTGCATCGATTGTGCTGGGGGAGATTGTTGGCTTGGCGGATTGCCCCTGTTGCGTGTATTGCGCCGGTTGCAGGTGTCGGTCCAAAGGGCGGCGCAGGGCCAAAGTCAGATTCGACAAACTCCGAAAATACATGTGGGCGGAAACCGTTACATGTCGTCTTGATTTCAGTGCAACGTCACCATGATCTCATTGGACCGCAGACAGTTTGTCGGCGCATTGCTGGCTAGTGAGGCCTCTTTGCGATTTGCTCGCGGTGGTGCGCCTCGTCTGAAGAAAGACGAGAGCCAATCGCTCGTGTTAGCAGACGGCAGGAGACTTGGATTTGCCGAGTATGGTGATCCAACTGGTACACCGATTCTTTATTTCCACGGGTTGCCTGCATCACGTCTGGAAGCGCGGTTCACCGCTGAACAGGCACAAACTGAAAAGTGTCGGCTGATTTCCGTTGATCGTCCTGGAATCGGTCTTTCTGATCCTCTCCGGGGCAGAAATATTGAGGACTGGCCGTCCGACGTGCTGCAATTATTGGATCACTTGAAGCTCGGTCGGTTCGCAATGATTGGATTTTCTTCTGGCGCACCGTACGCGCTGGCTTGTGCCGCACAGTTTTCGGAGTCGTCCAAGCGGTCGACTTTGGGAGCAAATCGATCTATTTGCACGATGATCATCAGTGGAGTTGGTCCGGTTGGGTTAGTGGAGAGTACCGCCGATCGTTATTGGCAGATGATCAGTCGGCGTCCTCGGCTGGCCGAAAAATTATTGCAAGTGGGGGCTTCGCTGGCGTCGCGAAATCCACGGATTGTCATGGAGCGGATCAATCGAGGCATGGCCCAGACGAGAGATCTGTTGGCTTTGGAGCCTCGATTTGAGCAGATGGCGATCGACGCTTTCCTGGAGGGTACGCGGCAGGGGGCGCGTGGGATTGTGGCCGATGCCAAGACGCTAACACAACCGTGGCGGCTGCGGCTGGACCGCTGTCGAGGTGAAGTGTATTTCTGGTACGGTGTCGATGATCGGATTACACCGCCCGCCATTGGCGAATACTTGTCCGAACAGATTCCCCAAGCGACGTTGTATCTATTGCCTGGGGAATGTCACTATTCCATGCCATTGGGCGTGAATGTGGCAAGCGTTCTCGGCGCTTGTCGCGCATGTGTATGCGATGCCTAGGCCCGA
>CAZITS010000706.1:0-3653 GCA_964542185.1 uncultured Pirellulaceae bacterium | reverse complement strand
TTTGATCAACACGCAGATTACTACAGGTGTACGACCATGAAATATCTAGCGGCTCTGTTGGTGATGGTGACGTTTTGTGGGTGTGGGGGCGGTGAAACTCCCCAGCAAACGGATGGTTCGATTGCGGAGACTCCAAGTGACGTACCAAAGCCTAACGGCAAAGAACTACAGACGCTCAAGGGACATACTCATTGGGTCCGTAGCGTGGCGTTCAGTCCTGATGGCCAGCGAATTGTCAGTTGTAGCACTGACAAGACCGTGAAGATCTGGGATGCGAACACTGGCAAAGGACTACACACGCTCAAGGGACATGATGGCAGTGTCAATAGCGTGGCGTTCAGCCCGGATGGCCAGCGAGTTGTCAGTGGTAGTCGTGACAAGACAGTGAAGATCTGGGATGCCAGCAGTGGCAAAGAACTACACACGCTCAAGGGACATACTGACTATGTCCGTAGCGTTGCCTTCAGTCCGGATGGCCAGCGAATTGTCAGTGGGTGTGGTGGCAGTGATGTCCCCAAAGAACTACGGACGCTCAGTGGTAGTTCTGACAACACTTTGAAGATCTGGGATGCCAGCAGTGGCAAAGAACTACACACGCTCAAGGGACATGATGACGAGGTCATGAGCGTGGCGTTCAGTCCTGATGGCCAGCGAGTTGTCAGTGGTAGCCATGACAAGACGCTGAAGATCTGGGATGCCAGCGAGGAAGCCGAATAGCAGAACCAACAACTGTTTGCTCGCTCGTGCCACAGGCCTTTGCTTGTGGCTTTTTTACGCCGCTCCTGCCGCCGGTGCGGGTCCGGTAAATCGCGCAACCACGATCGTGTTCGATGCAAGCTGAAGACTCCACTGCGCACCTAAATTCTGCCCCCAAACGCGTCATTATTGAGTGAAGCCTCAGGGTTAGGTTTCCGCGAGCGCACGTTTAGCGCCCAGAGCCCCTTGGATTCCTATCCAAGGGGCTCTTTTCGTTCTCATTGTGACGGAGAAAAAGGCATGGCGAATCTAATTCTGCATCAGGGGGCGCAGTTGGTCGATCGAGAGGAGTTGTGGCGTGTCGAAACGCCGCCCGCCACCCGATCGTGGCAGCCGATTTCACATGGGCACTTGCTGCACACGGTCCACCAGCAGCTACAGCAGGCGGACTACGCAGTTACGTCCGAGAGCCACGGTCTGTCGCATGACACGAAGCGGTATTTCGGTCTGCTGGAAGTCCGTGGCCGAAATCCGACGCGCGATTTTCGAACCGTCGTCGGCATCCGTAATGCCCATGACAAGTCGTTTCCGGCGGGTCTCTGTCTGGGGACGTGTGTCTTGGTCTGTGACAACCTTAGCTTTAGTGGCGAATTGACGCTGGCTCGTCGACACACTCGGCACATTCTGCGGGATCTTGTGGGTCTGGTCCGGGATGCGATCTGTAAATTCCAGAATTTAAGAGAGCAGCAGGAAGCTCGTATCGGACACTACAAGGCGCGGACGATTCGAGATCGGGCGCGGCCGGAGGGAATGGTGGCGGGGGTCGGGTGGCGGATCGTGCCGGTCACAACCCTACCGGTTGTCCTGCGCGAATGGCGCACACCTGCGCACCCCGCGTTCGCCGAACATGGCAAGTCGCTGTGGCGGTTGCAGAACGCGTTCACGGAGAGTTGGAAGGGGTCGAATCTGCACCGATTACCCCGACGTAGCCAGCGCTTGCAGAGTCTGCTCGATCGGGTCGCTGGCTACCCATTGGCAGGGTAGTCGCTCACACATCTGTTCTTATCACGATTGTCTGGGCCGTGTTCCTCAAAGAGCACGGCCTTTTTTCTTTTCCCCGAAATGAAGAGGAGGTCTCTATGGACCAACGCACACTTAATCGAGAAGTGGCGCACGCCACCGGCGAGACGACCGCCGAAATCGCACATCGCGGGTTTTCAGTGGCGCATTGGCTGGTTCCCACGGTCTCGACAACAGCACCGATCGATTGGGATGTGGAGCAGCCCCGTCGCAATGTCAGCCTGTTACCGCATCGCCAACAGCGGTGGTCTTGAAACTCTTGCATTACACAGAAGGAGAGTACGTATGACTCTTAAATTACAGGTCGGTACGTCACGCAAGGTTGCCACGGGCGATTTCGGCAGTCATGGCGCAAACTGCTCGATCGAACTGTCTCTCGATCCACTGGCGATGGAACAGCCGGACGTGTTTCAGAAGCGGCTGACCCAGCTCTTCAAAACCTGTCGGCAGTCGGTGCAGGACGAACTCGAGCGCCAGATCGGATCAGACAGGATCGGGCAGCCGGACCGCTCTTCCCCGACTATCCGCATCGCGCACGACCGGGTTTCCCAAAATGGAGGCGGTGGCCGACGGACAGGTCGTCAAGCGACCGAGAAGCAGCTGCGGTTTGTGCATCGACTGGCGGCCAGTATTTCCGAGCTGGATGACCACACATTGGCAACGCTCTGTGAGCGGATGTTCAATGCGCAGCTGGACAATCTTTCGAGTGTGGATGCGTCCGGACTGATCGACACCTTGCGGGCGATCTCAGAGGGCAAACTGACGTTGGACCGACTCCTCAACAGAGGGAGTGTTGACGATGCCCAATGAGATCTTGTCCCGTACGGCGCTGTCGAAGCACCGAGGTGGTTTGACGGACTATGTGTCTGCCTCACGACTGTCACTGTGGCTCCGCTGTCCGCTGGCCTTCAAGTTCCGTTACGTGGATGGCATTCGTACACCGCCCAGCGCGAACTTGTTCTTGGGTAAACGGGTACACGACGGCCTCGAATACTACTATCGCCATGCGCAAGCCGGTGTGAGGCTGTCGGGGCCAGAGGTTGCTCGTCATATTGCCCGGCACTGGGAGGGGGCAGCCGATGCGGAACAGATTGTCTGGGAAAAAGCGGACGATTCCCAATCGTTACTGACCAAGTGCCAAGATCTGGTCGCCTGCTACCTCGATCGGTTTGCAGACGCTGGTGAGCAGATACTGGGTGTTGAATCTGCCATGGAAGCCACGCTGCTCGACCCGGTTACTGGAGAACGGCTTGCGCTGCCAATGGTCGGGATCGTCGATCTGTTGGTCGAGACCAACGACGGTCCGATCCTCGTCGATTTCAAGACGGTGGGACGTGGTGGTACTCCGGTCGCGCAACAACACGAGATCCAGCTTGGCTGTTATTCCCTGTTGTTCCGCGAACTTATGGGCACGTTGGAGAGTGGTCTTGAAATTCGCAGCCTCGTCAAGACAAAGCGTCCCAGAGTCGAAGTCCACCGTTTCGAACCGAGGTCGGCGCGCCACTTGGCAAGGTTGTTCACAGTGATCCGCGAGTACCTCAACGCAATTGAGCGGGGCGTATTTAATTTCCGGCCCGGGATGGCCTGCCTGTTTTGCGATGTGCGGGAGACCCATTGTCCAACATGGTCAGGTCACCGGTCACCTATTCAGAAAGAGGAGGATGGAATATGGCCGAATTGTTAGTCTTGGGTTTTTTGGGCTGGGCTGGTTACTCCCTTTACCGAGAGGGAAAACACCTTGGCTCGAGAAAGGGATTCAACGTCGGAGTTCGTAAAGGGCGTCGTGGCCGCAGCCAACGCTAATTGACTCGCGTTTTCCAAACACCGTCGCCGGGGCAGATCGCCCCGGTGGTGGTGCTTTTTCTTTAGCTATCAGG
>CAZITS010000705.1:0-3658 GCA_964542185.1 uncultured Pirellulaceae bacterium | reverse complement strand
TAGTTGTGCAACTGTCTAATCTGGTCCGTGGAGAGAACCCGGCTAAGCACGACGAGGCCCGTCTCGTCATCGATCGCCAGTGGGCCCTGATCGGACGCGGGTTGCAACTGCATGCGTAATCTTCGTCGCTGGCTGTCAATCATGGCCAGATTCAAGAAATAGGCCATCTGCTTTGTGTCCTGGAGGCTGCCTGGGCCGGAGTAGAGGACGGTGACGTTACGCTGTTCACTGGGGATGAGAAACCGGTTGTTGTCGAAGTCGCAATCGTCGCCTGTGATCGCCAGGCGATCTACGTCACTCCCTGGCGCGGGTCTGGCAAGCTGAACGACGCGGCTTTCACCTGGGGGTACGTAGATGGCCAGTGGTTCGCCGACCTCGCTGGTACCAGCCCACCAGCGGAGTTGGAATTGTTCCCTCGTCGACTCGCGCTCATTGCTGACACGCACGCGTTGTTCCGTGGTGGGGTTCAGGTCGTCGTCACTGGACAGTAACTGAATCCCGGCATTTGCGGTGACGCTGGGTACAATGGGCCGTACGTCGACTGGAATCTGGAGCGGCCATTCGTAGGACTGAAGTTGCTCCTGTTGGCTACCTTCCTGCATGTCGGAGATCAGGATGATCTGCAAGGAGGTCTGGGTGCGTTGTCGATCTTGCCAGGCCAGCATGGCGTCTGCGACGGAGGCCAGTGCGGTCGCGACGTTCGTGGCTCCCCAGGTCGGGCCGGTATCAAGTAGTTGTTGTTTGACTCCTCTGATATGCGTCGCAGCGGCTTGCGGTCCGCCGGTTTCCGCGAAGGGGACTATGACTTCCAGGGAATCATCGTAGGCATACACAGCGACGTCGGACTCGCTTGACGCGTCGGTTGCGGCGCGTTCCGCCTCTTCAACAGCGCGTTGCCAGAGGTCGCCTCGCCGCATACTGGCACTGCGATCTACCAGGATTGCCACGCGCCGATTATTGGCCGCAACCTGGTCTAGTGTGTCACTGGAGCGAAAGAACGGACGGGCAAAAGCGATTGCCAGCAGAAGCAGTGCCAACGCTCGGAGCAGGAGTAGAAACCAGTCGTCCAGTCGGTTCTTGCTTGTCAGCGTGGGCGGGGATGTCGGAACAAACATCAAGGAACTGAACTCGGTGCGACCGCGCGGAGAGCGTCTCAGGAAATGAAGTGCAATCGGCAGCGCGATGGCGAAGGCACCAGCGAGGAACCATGGAAATAGCATGCTGGGAATCAGATTCATGCATCCCTCCGTGGCTGATTCGATCGGCGCGCCACGTGGCGACTCCGCTGTTGCCGTGATTGAATGAAGTCAAATAACGCCAATTCTAGCGGTTGGTCGGTCGTCAGTTCACAGAGGTCGATTCCCAGGATGTTGCACGTGCGTTTGAGGGCGGCTGCGTGTTCTTGGAAACGAGTCTGGTATTCGTCTCGTACCGAGCGTGGGTCTACGTAACGTTGCTGCCCTGACTCGACGTCCTGGAACATTGTGGGACTGTCAAACGAAAATTCGACTTCCGCGGGATCGAGAACTCGTAAAAGAATGACTTCCTGTCCCCTCGAGCGGAGATAGCCGAGCGATTTTTCGAGTTTGTCCAGTGGGGCTAACAGATCGGATATGAGGACAATCATGCCCCGTTTGGTGACGGTAGCGGCAACTTCTTCCAGCGGAGCGGACAGGTCTGTCCCATCGCCGGCAGGGGTCCGCTCGAGTGCTAACAGGAGGCGATTGAGGTGTCCGGGGCGATAGCGAGCGGGAAGTGTTTCGACGATGCGCTCGTCAAAAGCCCTGAGTCCAACCGCGTCGCGTTGTAGTGAGAGGAAATAGGCAATCGTGGCGGCCAGGGTGCGTGTGTAGTCAAGTTTGGAGAAGGTGCCGGATCCAAAACCCATTGATCGGCTGGTATCGAGCAGGAGCTCGCAGCGCAGATTCGTTTCGTCTTCAAACCGCTTGATGTAGAAACGATCCGTGCGGGCGAAGACACGCCAATCCAGGAAACGAAGGTCATCTCCGGGGAGGTATTCGCGATATTCACTGAATTCGACTGAGAATCCATGGTAGGGGCTGCGGTGCAAGCCGTGCAGGAATCCCTCGACGACTGATGCTGCGCGTAGTTGCAGACTTTCGATGCGCATGAGTGCTTGCGGGTCGATGAAGCTCCGCGCCTCCCGACGCGGACCGGGTGCAGTGGAGGAGCGTGTTTGTGTCGGTTGCGATGCCATCAGGTTCCCGGTACAGGTACGGCTTCCAGAAGTCGGTCAATTACCTGTTCGACGGTGATGCCCTCTGCTTCCGCTCGGTAACCGACCATGATGCGATGACGCAACGTGGCATGCGCAAGAGCTTGAATGTCGGCGACGGTAGCGTGGACATTGCCCGCCAGCAGGGCCCGAGCTTTGGCTCCGAGAACCATGAACTGGGCTGCGCGTAACCCCGCGCCCCAGCTGACCCAGTCATTGACGAAACCTGGCGTTTCGGATTGTCCAGGCCTGCTGGCTGCGGCGACCCGAACTGCATAGCGGACGACATCTTCAGCCACAGGCACACAACGCACGACTTCGTGGAAATTCAGAACGTCTTGATGACCGAAAAGTTTTTCCAACGGAGCAGGCTGCGTTGACGTTGTTTGCGTGACGACGGCTACCTCGTCGTTTTCCGGAAGGTAGTCGATATGCACATTGAACATGAAGCGGTCCAGTTGTGCTTCGGGGAGCGGGTAGGTGCCCTCCATTTCGATCGGGTTCTGCGTGGCCAGCACGAAGAACGGTTGATCAAGTGGATAGCTGACACCGGCAGTTGTCACCTGGTGCTCCTGCATGGCTTCCAGTAATGCTGCCTGAGTTTTGGGTGGAGTTCGATTGATTTCGTCGGCCAGGATGACGTTCGCAAAGATGGGGCCTTTGACAAATTGCATCCCGCGGGTTCCGTCATCACGCTCTGCGAGTATTTCAGTGCCGGTAATGTCCGCGGGCATCAGGTCAGGGGTAAATTGAATCCGCTGGAATTTCAGGTCAAAAATGTGGGCCAGTGAACAGACCAGGAGCGTCTTGGCAAGACCGGGCGCTCCTGTGATCAGGCAATGGCCTCCTGAAAATAGCGAGATTAACAGCTCACCGATTACCTCTTTTTGCCCGACGATTACCTTTGCCAATTCCGCTTCAATGCGGTCGCGGGCCTGACGGACCTGCTCAACGGTCTGTTGTTGAGCTTCGTATGAATCGACAGCGCTAGACACGGCGCGGTTACTCCTTTTCACCAGAAAATACTCGGGACAAGTCAGGCCGGTTCCCGGGAATGCCGGACGTCACTAGCGGACAACAACGTACCCTGGCAGGGATACTCAGTGTGTCATGGCGTACGTCACGATATTGATCCCCAGTGGATAGGCCCATTTCTCTGAAAACTCACGAAAGTACCATTCGGCAACGCCCTCACGCTCCCAGCCGTCACCCAGATCTGTATTGTGACAGACAATCGCCATCAGGCGTCCATTATCATCAAAAAAACCGCGGTAATGCGGCTCGACAGCGTCTCGCCTCTCCCATGTTCGGCCAGAACCACGGCCTTCCCAGGCTGCCTGGATACTGGGCACCTGGGGCTTTTCTTTGAGATCGTATACGCAGTGGAAAATGTCGTGTTCCAGTGGGATTTCCTGCGGCTCA
>CAZITS010000704.1:0-3662 GCA_964542185.1 uncultured Pirellulaceae bacterium | reverse complement strand
ACCGATAAACTCCGTTCGATATTTGACGCCAGCCTCACCTTGAATGGCAACCGTCAGCGTCTGGGATTTGGAGTCAAACTTCAGATCGGTCAGCGTCACACCACTGGAGGCATAGAAGTCACCCGCGTTGATTGCGCGGATTAAATACTCGGGCGTCAGGTAACGGCTGCGAACCATGATCCAGCCTCGACCTGGTCGACTACCCGGTCGTCCGTGGTACTCATGACTGTCATCGGTGCCAACCCCATAGAGCGGGGCAGACTTGAACTCAGAAATCCGCAGTGTGTTAGCGATATCCCACAGCAGCTCGACTCCCGGTCGGGTCGCATTCCCGAGGTGCTCGATACTTGGGTGGCCATTATAGACCTCGAAAAAACGTTCCTTCACGACGGCAGCCAGATCTTCTGCTGTGATCGCGAAGCCGAAGTTCGGATGGTTGATGTGGAGCAGGATCGGCCGCCCCGCGCGTTGCGCTTGTTCCTCGACAGCCCTCAAGTTGTTGTTGATAGCCTCGCGAACCGTCTGTCCCCCCAGAGGCTGGATCAGCGATTTGATGTTGGTCGCGTTCAAGTGCACTGGCTTCCCAGCGACTTGATCGGTGATCTCCTCTCCCTGGATCATAAGGAACTTCCCGCGTTGTTCTACAAGCGCGCGAAACTCGTTGAGCGGCTTCAGCCGGACCGCGTAGTCAGGTGCATCCGGAGCCCCTTGAGTTTCGACCCAATGAGGCCCAAACCGATCGAGGTACTTATCCAGAGCCTGTGAACCCGCTCGCTCTTTGATCGTCGAGTACGGCATCCAGCGTTCCCCTTCACTGAGCGTGTTGTGGTCAGAAAGAGCGAGGAAATTGTAGTCTCGCGTGCGATACCACTCGCAAATCATCTCAGGAAAATCATTCCCATCGCTCCAAAGACTGTGGGTGTGGATGTTACCTTTCCACCAGCGGAGCGGAGGGTTGCGCGGAATCACCTCATCTGCTGCAGCGACCTGTGGATTCACCGGGAGCACCAGAAACAATACGACTGTGACCAGAACCCAGCGCGTTATCGTAGACATGACTCCATCTCCTGCTCTCTGAACAAACAATAAATCGAAATCCGCCCACAGGCCCGATCGTCTGATACCAGGAATGCCACATTGGCACCCTGGCAATTCACTCACTAATATCAACTTAAGTTGCTGGATCTTATCGCACCCACAGCAACCGATAATTGAGAGGCGGGACCACCAGTTCGAGTGCACTCCCGTCGACCGCGACAGGCTCCTTCGTATACGCGTCAAACACCTTCAACGGTCCATTCGACTTGAGCCGCTCCCAGTCGACCCCAAGTCTCGCATCCCTGGTCTTCCGGGTCGTATTGTAAACGACGAGGAGGGCTCCACCCTGGGGCTTCCTATAGGCGCTTGCCCGGACCTCGGCAGTCTGCCCACCGATGACGCTGGCGTTGTCCCAGTAACCCAAAAACTCGACGTCCCCCATTCCGAACTCATCCTGGACAGCGTACAGCGGCCTCACCGCCCCGTAGTTCGTTCCGGTAATCGGCCAGATAAAGATATCCAGAAGCAAACCGATGCCGAGCATGTGATGGGTTTTTTCGACACTCACGGTTCCGACACTACCGTCTGCACGGCGCACGGCCACATCTTTGTCCTCAAGAACCGCGGCCCTCTGCCAGGCAGGCAACCACCAGGAGATGCCACCGAAGTGCTGTGCCCGAAACTCTGCCCGGAGTTCGTCTAATGGCAGCACCTCCAAGTAATTGTCTTTCAATTGGCCAAACCAGTTTCCTTCGCCAGGTTCCCAAATATCAAGGAACGAGAGGATCGGCGCACACGAATTTTCGGAAGTGTGACCGACGAGCAGGGCACCTGGGTTCTCCTCTCGCAACATCGTGTACATCCGTTTCCAGATCTCGCGGGTGGCTACAATCGGAAACGTGGCAGGATGCTCAACTCCGTCGCGTTTGTACCCCAGGCCATGTTCCACATCGAGCGCCGGCTGACACAAGCCGGCAAAATCTATATAGAGTCCGTCGTGCCCATACTCCCTGATCAGCTCGCGGTGTTTCCAGACCATGAAATCGATATACGAGGGCACAGGACGCACAGCGGCGTACTTGTATAATCCCTCGCCGAGGCTGGAAAATCCCAGCGGGTTGTACCACTCGCGCCAATAGAAGTCACATTCGGGCATCCCGGGTGCCATGAAAGCAAACATACTATAGGGAAGCACCTTGTTCCCTGATGGGCTCGTGCTGGTGTCTGGCTTTGCCTCCTTTTTCCGGGTCTCTGAGTCTTGCCACATACCAGGGCCGCCGGCGTGTAAATTCTTTACGTGATCGCGATACCAGACTGCGTCCTTGACAACGGGAAAGGCGAAATGTTTGTGCGCCTTCTCGTGTGGCCAGGGATAGGCGATCCACAATTTGACGTCACTTTGCCACGCACGATAATCCGCCTGGGGACCTGCGAACGGAGCCGCGTCCCGCCATGTGCGCCAGTCCGGCGGCAGCGGCTTGGTAGGTGTAGCCTGCAGAACAAGCCGCAGGCTCCAGGGCTCAGCGAGCGAGGTGGGCTTACCTGCGAATCGGTAAATCACTGTGACATCGCCGTTTGGCTCGCGCGCAATCGAAAAATGGCCATCACCGCCTGCGACCATTGAACCGTCATGTTCGGTTACGCCGCAGAGACCCAAGTCATCGTTACCAATCCACCAGTACCCGCCGGCCCCCAGGATCTTGCCCTGGCCCAGCGGCAGAAACCCGCGCGTCCTCGACCCTTGAGAGTAAAGCAGGGCGAACTCCTTGCGGATCGGGATGCGCAGCTCCATCAAATCGACGGTGGCATCTTGTGCCGGTGCAAGTACAAGATCATGCAGTAGAAATCCGTCAAATTCTGCCTGTGTGCGCCAACTCAGCTCACCCAGGTTACTGCCCGCTGTCCCCTCGTAGACCACTTCGGCCTTAGTCCTTTTCGTGATTTGGCGCTTTCCGGGGGTCCAGGTTATGTCGGCACCGTTCACCACGGATCTGAAATGGACGGGTCCCGCCAGTACCGAAGCGTCCTGCGTCTGTATCTGTACTGGCAGCCCAAAGGTTCCCAGCTGATAGTCACGTCCCCACATACTTACACGATCGTCCTCAACCTGAACGGGGGTCCAGGGTGGTGGTGGCACGTCACTCACCCCAACCCTCTGTTGCAGCCATACCGGTGGCCCCGGGGCAACAAACCTGGTGACAATCGATGCGACGGGCTCGTCGTCTTTGTTTGTGATGTCACAGATCACGCGGTACGCGCGTGGCGGCAAGTCTGCGTAGGGGATGACCGCCTGGCCGAACCTGCCGTTCGTCTGCCTGATCGTCGCCGGAACGGTTCCCATTGCCGGTTCCAGACGTGCCAGTCCACCAAAATTACCGCTGCGGTCGCCGCTATCAATTTCCACTACCAGTGTGTGATTTGACGAGTCTGGGACCACCTTGGCCTGGGGTTGCATAAAGTTCTCTGGGATGTCGGCGCCCTGCTTCCGCGTAAAGGCGTTTCTCACCACCCAGTCCACTTCCTCACGCGTCAGCGCGCGATCGTAGATATACACCTCATCGATGAGTGTATGCGCCCGGCGCGTCGGTATGCCACCAAAATCCCCAATGAGAATCCGTTGCAAT
>CAZITS010000703.1:0-3663 GCA_964542185.1 uncultured Pirellulaceae bacterium | reverse complement strand
TCAGACGCAACAAAACCGGCGTTTGACCGAGTCATATCACCGATCTAAAGGCAGGAAACTCGCCGTCACATTTCACCGGCGAGCTCGATCTACAATGAGGATTGAAACACGCGCATCAGACTAACTGCTGACACTTAAATTGTCAAATCCCGGGCGGCCAGGCGCAAGCCTCGCAAAGAGGGCTTGCGGTTAGCCAGGGGAGTTTATTAGTGCGTCTTATGGAATGTGCCCCGGCGTATCCCGTCTGGGATCCAGGTACCGGGGGGACTGCCCTGACTACCACACCAGCGACCTGGGCTGGCGGGTTGGAATGGCAGATCTCGCGACAAAAGAGAGCGATCGCACGGTCGAGAGGAGTGCAGGCGGCACGCCCCTGGGCTGCGATTGCCGCGCTGGCCTCAAAAACGTCTTCATCGGTACGACCATCAAGTCCCGCTGGATGCCGAACCGGTGTCCGTGGACGTGGCAAATGCCTGTAATTCGTCGCGGAGTACAACCATCTCAGCCGGGGCATCGATGCCCACACGAACGTTATCGCCAGAGAGTCGCACAATCGTCAGCACGACATCCGCGCCCAACTTGATACGTTCGCCTTCCTTCCGTGAAAGGACCAACATCGCCATCCTCCGTTCGGTATTGGCCGGCCATCCATGCCGACATCAAAGCACATTCGCAAGCCAGCAACCACTTCGGCAGTTGCCACATCAACCGACAGGTACCAACGCACCGGCAGAACTCAGCCGCGTCTGCTCGCGGCGTTCACCCGTCGCACCGTAAAACAACACCGAATTACGCTCAGAATCCCAGATTGCGACAAATCGTACGCTACGAGGCCCATGCAAGCAGAAATACCTGCCGCACGGTCGCTGGCTGCGTAAAAGCTGCCTTTCCGTCATATGGAAGGCGCCGAACTCTAACTCATTCTGGTCGCACAGGGTTTGGTGAACATACTGCCTCAATTCCGCCAAATCGGCGATCTGTACGGGCTCAGGCATAATAAAACCGACCTCCCGAAAGCAATTCTCTGCCCACCCCAAATAATGAACAAGGAGGCAGAAGCGTATGAATAAACCAAGGACAAAGTAGACTATCGGTACTTTGGATCAACTAGTTAATCTAGAAAAAACAAATAGCTTGCGTCGGTGCAGGTCTGATTTCGCCCCTACAGGTACAAACGTCTCTATTGGTACCAGCCGTTTTTGCCAGATTAAACTGTTCCTCGCCCTGGCAAATCAAAAAACCCGACGCGCCTCGGCCAACAACAGCGATCGCGTCCCATGCTCGCGTCTCAAAATGGTACTGGCGACGATCGCACCAACTGCCCGGTGTGACGGACTGGCAGTATCGCTGCTGCGTTTGGCCGTCCGCATCAGCCGTCGCCGGCTATTGCCCCAGTCGCCCTAATAGGCGACGCACCAACCCGAACAATGGCCGTGCGCGAGCGGGCTGCTCTGTATCCATAGCCACTTGCCGATCCGTCTTTGCGTATTCGGCAAATGCCTCAGCCACTTTACCGGCCGCTGTGTCCCCCTGGTGCAGCAGCACTCGATAATGGAGCGAGAAGGACTCGCCCTTCTTCATCGTGTGCCCGGCATCAATACTGTTGTCGCCGTAAAAGTGATGCAAGCCAAAGGGGTTGGCTGCGAACAGGCCATAGGTTCGTACATGCCAGTGGGTGGGATAGCGGAAACTGCTGGGATGATTGAGAATCGCCACGCCAACCGTTTTCTCATTAACTGGCCCAACATAATCAACCCACTTGGCCGCCTTGCCCCAGGCACCTTTGTCGGTTTGCCCCTCACTGTTAAGAATTTTGCCACCGAGCTTCGCATCCACTTTCATAGTGCCGGCCAGGCGGACACCAAAACTCCCCTCTTTGGTGTCGCCAAATTTCACATCGCGCGCCGCCGTGATCGTAATGTCAAAATCGACCCAACGGCGTTCCTGATCCGCACCGAACGTCAATGTGCGTACATCCGAGCAGTGCGTCTCTCCGGCTGGATCCACCCAGTCATTGCGCGTCGAAATCAGAGCCGTCTGGCCCCCGCGCACCTGAAGAAATTCACGATGCAAAATATGGCCGCTCTTCTCACTCTCACCCCAGAAATCAATGCCGTTGACATCGCCGTGTGTAAACCAGAAGGAACGGTGGTGAATATGATCCGAACGTTCGGTTTCGACCGCCTCTTGCAATGGGTACCGGCGGGTCAGCTCTTCGCCGCCGGGACCAATCAGCGGGTATAAAACCGGTTTATGGCCAGATTTCACCAGATACTCGGTAAAGGTTTTTCCCGCCAGCGTCACTTTGACACCACGATCCTCCTGCTTGACGACCTTGAAGTCCGCTGCCCGCACAGCGACTCCCGACAACAGCACCGTCGCCACCAAAACAACGCGTAGCACAAACATACCCCACCTCCTGGCAACTGGAGAAACCTCTAACCCCTCGCGGATGGCAAACCGGCACCATCTCCCGGGCATCATCCTAACGGTTGCCCCACCAGGGCACCAGCAACCTCGCTCGCCCTGAGAAAAACAAACGCCATGGTCTGTGGAAACGACTCAAAGAAGAACCGGGATCCCGCTGCAGTGCGCTCCGCAGGGAAACGATCGACCGGCTGCTGAAAGTGCGTACAACTAGCGCGTCTGCTGTGGTCGAGACGCAATTTTTCGCGCCCGCATATAATTCGCCAGCGTAACCAGCTCAAACTCAACCAGGTGTGCGTTGGCGCGCGTCACCCGCTTGCGGTTTTGTTTCGTCAGTGTCCAGTAGGGTATGTGATGTGAACGGATCCGTGTCCTGCCACTGGAACGACGGCCTTCTGCCACGCGTTCGACCTCCTGTGGCAACCACCCGCGTTCTGCCAATTGGCGGTTCAGTTCGGTACGGATAAACGGTGGAAATCCATCCCGGATGGCGTTCAAACGAGCAATCCAATCAGCAAATTCCCGGTACTGGGCTACTGCCTCTGGAAAGCGAGGCTCCTTGCCTTTGACATGATAATGCATCCGCTCGGTCAGCAGCCGTACTGACTTCTGCTTCGCATCAAACTCAAATTTTACCTCTGGCTTCACGACCGCTAGTTTGTTCGCTTGGATCGCCTCTACTTTGACCCGCGCCAGCAGGTCTTGCAGCTGCCTGGTCGTCAAGGTGGCCCGCACCTTACGGCGCGGGTCGATCAAGTGAATCGCCCCAGCGGTCGGTTCAAAGATCGTAATCTCCTGGGGCCCCGTCAGTAGAAAATCATAGACTTTCCCATCGAGGAAGACGGTCAGAGTCTTGGCCACAGGACTTTTGCCCTGGCCCACGTAAATATCGGTATCGACGTGGAAATCAGCCGCCTGGGAACCGGTCACCAGCAGGCCAAGCAGGCAGGACATGGTCACAAGCGTGCGCATGATGGAACGTCCTCAAATCGCAGTGAATGTAGGGCGGGGAAGAGCGTAGCCGGAATCGGGCGACCGTGTCCAGGGGAAATTCTGCTCCTGCCAGGCCAGGGACTGCCCGGACGGACGCACAGTTAAGACCAGGAAATCAACTAACCGGGGCCCTCCGTCCGCCATCACACTGCCGCTGGCGTTGCGGGTCCCCCCGCTCGTAGACGGCGGTCACACTGGTCGATCCCAGCACCTGCTGAGCTTGCGCGCCGCTGGAGACGACCG
>CAZITS010000702.1:0-3672 GCA_964542185.1 uncultured Pirellulaceae bacterium | reverse complement strand
CCACCGCATCGCCAATGGGTCTGCGGCTGCCGAATTCCTGACCGAAGTCAAGCGGCGCATCGAATCCTTTGAACTTCCCTAGCGCTACGGCACGCTTTAGATTCCCTGCTGGATTGCGAGGAATCCCCTGGCTGGCCGCATCACTGCCGTGGAACTCGCAACTACATCCAACCGCACCAATACTGTGGAAGTTCTACTCGAGAAAAACGACTCCGGACGCGCATCAGCCACAGAAATCTACCGGCCCTCACTGTCTTTATTTTTCTAGCCGTTGAATGGCACCCTCTCGGTGACTCAATCTGGAACCACTACAACGCTCTGTAATACTTCCCTACAAACGCTCTGCAGAGCGTCGCAACAGGAATTTTCATGCGACAGATCTACCTCGACTACAACGCTACAACACCGATTGCTCCTTCAGTACGAGATGCGTTGCTGCCCTTTTTGTCGGAGCACTTTGGTAACCCTTCCAGCAGCCACGCCTTAGGCCGTGCCTGTCACGAAGCCATTGAAGACGCCCGCGCCGAAACAGCAGCTGCACTCGATGCCGACAGTGATGAAATCTTCTTTACGAGCGGTGGAACCGAAAGCAACAACCTTGCCCTCAAAGGCGTACTATTCCGAGAATCGATCGACAATGGCGCGCATCTGATCATCTCTGGCATTGAACATCCTGCGATCCTGCAACCGGCAGAGTTTCTACGACGACAGGGCTACGAACTCACTGTCGTCGGATGTGACTCGAGAGGTACCGTATCGCCTGAGGCCATCCAGGACGCGTTACGCCCCACAACGCGACTTGTCAGTATCATGCATGCGAACAACGAAATAGGTAGTGTCCAGCCAATTCGAGAGATCGCAGATTTATGCCACGCACAAGATGTCCTGGTCCATACCGACGCAGCACAAAGCGTGGGCAAGCTACCGGTAACCGTTAGTGAACTGGATGTCGATCTGCTGTCGATTGCCGGCCATAAACTCTACGCGCCAAAAGGTGTTGGAGCACTCTATGTAAGACGTGGCATCCCCTTGGCACCTGCTTTGCACGGTGCCGGACCCGAGGGAGGAGTACGCCCAGGTACAGAAAACGTTCCGTATATCGTCGGGCTGGGACGCGCGATGACACTCGCTACCGAAGATCTCAATAGCCGCCAAGAACGACTCGCCCAATTGCGAGATCGATTGGAAGAACAACTACGCGACACCCTTGGTGAGCGCATGTCGATTAATGGCCTGGGAGCCGAGCGACTCCCCAATACTTCGAGTGTTAATTTTCCGGACGTCACTGGTCTCGATCTCTTGAAACGTATTCCAGAACTCTGCGCCTCGACAGGCTCTGCCTGCCACAGTGGAGTCACCACCCTTTCAGCGACCCTCAAAGGTATTGGTCTGGATCCCGAGACGGCACAGGGTACGGTTCGCCTCAGCCTGGGCTGGAACTCAACCGCTGATGAAATCGACCGCGCTGCCAGTCTGCTGCTGGGAGCCTGGGAAATGCTCCAATAGGCGTGTGGGGACCACAACGCCTGTCGCCAGCCCATCGCTAGTCCCGTACCGTGCCCCCCGTTCCGCTGCTGGAAAACCCAGTCGCAAACTGTTCGTCAATAGAAACTATGGGCAATCAGAACCGGCATCCTTGGACCGTCACTATCCCGGCAAATGCCATTCCGCTTGCCACTGCAATAGATTACGCAAGCCCTGCGCACGTCGGCCTGCTGCGTCTCCCACAAAACTGCGGATGATTTGGCAATCTGTTGTGTCAGGCGCCCCAACAAAATACGATGGGGCGTAGTACACGCCTTTGCTCTGTTCCCGAGGTCCCGCATGTCTCAAGCTTCTACATCTCTTGACTCTGGCTCGGATGCAGCAACTCAATCGGGCAAGATGTACACCATACTCATCATTGCATTCCTGGGATGGATGTTCGCCGGATCACACATGGCGATCAACAGTATCACCTATCACTCCGTCGCCACGTCACTATTGCCAGACGCAAGTGCCGTTCCTAAATGGATCGGATTTCTTGTTGTTGCATTTCTACTCGGCGCCGCGGCTGGTGGGTATGTCTTCGGTTGGGTGGGAGACCGATTTGGCCGCTCCAAGGCAATGGCACTCAGCATCGCTTTCTATAGCATTTTTTCATTCGTCTCGCTCTTGTCGCCAACAATTGAAATTTTCTGGCTATTACGGTTCCTCACCTGTATGGGAATTGGTGGAATGTGGCCAAATGGAATGGCACTCTTGCAAGAAGCGTGGCCCAATACTGCGAAACCTATCCTGGCAGGAATATTGGGAACCGCCGCCAACGTGGGCATCGCACTGTTTGCCTATATCTGCATCCACAAGGACGTCAATCCCGATGACTGGCAATGGACGTACATGGCTGGAAGCGCACCCATCTTGCTCGCAATTGTTTCCTGGCTCCTGGTTCCCGAATCACCACAATGGCTCGCACAGCAGTCGGCATCAAATGAGGAAAATGGACCGCCAAAAGTGGGTATGGGTGAAGTATTTTCTCCCCCTCACCTGAAACTAACTTTGATCGGTATTATTCTCGCATTCGTTCCCTTGTTCGGTGGCTGGGGAGTTGCCAACTGGGCGAGTTACTGGGCAGCCGAAGCAGATGAAGAAGCCCGTCTGGCACAAGTCGCAAACGCGCAGAACAGCACGACGAAAGCAGAAGAAACACAAGCTGACGACGCCGATACCGCGTCGAAAAAAACCGCCACCAACAAGAAAGCTCAAACCTCTTTCAATCGCGCATGGACCGGCTCAATCAGCAGTCTGCTGGGAGGTGCTTTGGCGATGTTTCTCGGCAGACGAATCTGTTACGCAATACTGTGCGTCTGTGCATTTACCTGTACGCAGATGCTCTATAGCTTGCCAGATCCGAATTCTGATGGATTTCAAATGTGGGTCAGCGCGCTCGGATTCTTCAGTGGATTTTTCTTCGGTTGGCTACCACTCTGCCTGCCCGAGATGTTTCCGACACGCGTTCGGTCAACCGGTGGTGGGGTGAGTTTCAACTTCGGGAGAATTATCGTCGCCTCACTGATTCTGCTGACAGCATTTACCTTGAGAGAGCAGTTTGGGGGTCGTTACGACCTGGTAGGGCGAGTCTGTGGCTTCATGTATTTGACCGGTATTGCCGCCGTACTACTGATGCCACGATCTGACGAACGGAGCGTGATCTCCAAGCTGCTGCACTCAAAGTGACTCAAGTATGATAACTTGAGTCAGAGCCGCTTGGCTGATGGTATGCTGGGAATGCCTCCATGAGCTTGTCCAACAAGTCATGGGTTTCCCGCGAGAACATCACGGACACGCATCGTCACTAATAAACGGCCAGGTGTTCCGCGATACTGGTTCACAAAATCGGTCTCGCAGAAAAGCGAGTTACGGGCTAGACGTCGGCAATGCCGCATAGTCTACGACATCACAATCACGGTGTGCGCTGCGAGCATCAACGACACCAGGCATGGCACACTGCTGGTAACCTGCACCACGTCATTCCACCAGGAACTGAAGTCCGTGGTTCTTCCCCTCCCATACGGAGTTCTTGTCACCGCTGCCTTATAGGCCAATCGAGTTGGCCTAGACAGCGAAGAAACTCGCGGAACTGCACGCGGCATCGCACATAAAGTGTGTTTCGAGCCACACTTCTCAATATTC
>CAZITS010000701.1:0-3673 GCA_964542185.1 uncultured Pirellulaceae bacterium | reverse complement strand
TGGCGGTAACGCGCCTCTTGCGTCAATATTTTTTTTCACCAACAGGCGGTGGTTCTTAGACCACGAACAGGCAGGAGAAGCGAATATGAAAACAAATTGGCTGGCAGCATTTACTGCTACTTTAGGATTTACCGTAGCTGGCACAGTCTTTGCGCAGCAGGATTCATTTTCGTTGTCGGACAGCAAGCCGACAACGACACAGGTGTCTTACGTCACACGTACGACCCTCTCAGACGAAGAGGCCGCCGCTGCAGAAGCGGAAGACGCCGTAGAAGCACCCAACCCAGCACCCACTCAGGCCAGTTGCGATGATGGTTGCGACTCACGCCTGAGCCTTGACTTCCTGGGAAAAAACTTCCTGGGCAAGGGCGATTGCATGGGTGAACCCTGGACACTTTTCAACAATGACAACCCCAACGGCATTATGATTGGCGGCCACACGCAAATCGGCTACCACGCCGCTGGTGTCAACAATGCAGGGACGGAATTGTTCAATACGTACGGTGACCGAGTACAACTCAATCAGCAATGGCTGTATGTCGCCAAGGTCGCCGAGTCCGATGGCAAAGGACCTGCCTGGGGATTTCGCATGGATTACCTGTACGGGACGGACGGCCCGGACTTACAGGCTCACGGTGCCAGTGAAATCGACGCCTGGGACAATAGCTGGGACCATGGAGTCGCCTATGGCCACGCTATCCCGCAGCTCTATGCCGAAGTCGATACCGGCAGTATGCGGATTAAAGGTGGCCAGTTCTTTTACCACGGGCAATACGAAGTCGCCCCGGCAACCGGAAATTTCTTCTACTCTCGTAGTGCCAGCATGGCAATTGCTGAACCCACGTCACTCACTGGTGTTTTGGCAGAAATTCCGCTCAGCGACCACATGCAAGTCTACGCCGGTTGGGCCGCGGGCTGGGATAGCAGTTTTGCCGGGAACAATGGCAGCGTCTTTCTGGGCGGCGTGAAAATGCAGTTGAACGACAACATGCATCTCACCTACGCAATGACCAACGGTGACCTGGGGCACGATGCAACCTACCGTACCAACGAGTTCGCCCGAAATAATCCGGCAGCCTTTGGCCCTCAGGAAAGCTGGCGCAATGCCCGTCCCACCGACGGCTACTCGCACACGGTGATCCTGCGGACCCAGCTGACGAGTCGGATCCACACGGTATTCCACCACGCCCTGGTTTCCGGTGCCGATCGAACGCTGGACCCCACAATCAATGACGGGAACTCCGGCAACCAGAATTACAGTGGCAATAGTCCTCTTGCCGACCAAAACGCCTACGACGGTACCATCGCCACACTCTGCAACTATGTGTTCTACCAGCTCAACGACTGCATGGAACTTGGGTTGCGTGCTGAGTGGGTCAACAACGATCGCTGGATTGACGAAATGCATGCGACGGTGATTGGTCTCAACTACCATCACACGCCCAACCTGGTGATTCGACCAGAAGTGCATTTCCTCGACTACCACAAGAACTGGCAACAACTCCAAGGCGTCTTGCCTCGAACTGTGCGGGATGCGACAACGTTTAGTATCGACGCTGTCCTCTCCTACTAGTCGCGAATTATCTGGCCACCTGGCCAATGCAACCGACACGCCGCCTCCCTCCCGGGGCGGCGTGTCCTGTTTCTTGGGTCCCCGGGGATCCCGCGCCCCTTTGCCAATGCCCGTTCGGTGGCAATTTTCAACCGGCACCGCACTGGGCCGGTTCCCAGTACGGAATCGACTTATTACGATGCCTCGACGCCGCTGCAAACACACCCACCAGTCTAGTGACACGGGAATTCCTCTCCAGCACCAGCAACCAGCCATCGAATAAAATCCGCACCATGGGAAAACAATACATCTACACCATTGAACGACTGACCAAGAAACATGGCCAGCGTGAGGTTCTCAACGACATCTGGCTGGCCTTTTATCCCGGCGCCAAGATTGGTGTACTGGGTCGAAACGGTAGCGGCAAAAGTACGTTGCTGCGCATCATGGCGGGCGAAGATACCGATTTCGACGGGGAAGCCCGTCTGACCCCCGGATTCACAAGTGGATATTTGCCACAAGAGCCGGTTCTCAACCCGGAGCTGGATGTCTGGGGCAACGTAGAGGAAGCCGTAGCCCCACGCCGCGCGTTGCTCGATCGATACAACGAAATCAGTGCACAGCTGGGCGAACCGCTGGCGGATGACGAAATGCAACGGTTGTGTGACGAGATGGCCCGACTGCAGGACCAAATCGAGGCAACCGGTACCTGGGAACTCGACCGAGAAATCGAAATCGCTTTCTCCGTGATGAACCTGCCACCGCGCGAGAGCGATGTGACAACACTCTCCGGCGGTGAGCGTCGGCGGGTCGCGCTCTGCAAACTCTTGTTACAACGCCCCGACCTGCTGTTACTCGATGAACCGACGAATCATCTTGATGCCGATGCGGTCCACTGGCTCGAACATCACCTCGCCGAATATCCGGGAACCGTAGTCGCCGTGACCCACGACCGCTATTTTCTGGACAACGTCGCCCAATGGATTCTGGAGCTGGATCGCGGTGCAGGTATCCCCTGGGAAGGCAATTACTCCTCCTGGCTGGAACAAAAACAGGCCCGTTTGCAGCACGAAAAACAGCGCAGCGATGCCCGTGACAAAACCCTGCAACGCGAACTGGAGTGGATTCGTCTGGCGCCACGCGCCCGCCAGGCCAAAAGCAAGGCCCGTATCCGTGCCTACGAACAAATGGCGGCAGAACGGTTCGAGGAACAGCCAGACGAGTTCGAGATCCAGATTCCTCCTGGACAGCATCTGGGCGACCTCGTCGTGGAAGCGCAAAACCTCGTCAAAGGATTTTCCGACGAGGTCTTGATCGACCAGCTGGACTTTCAGTTGCCGCCGGGCGGTATCGTCGGCGTGATTGGTGCCAACGGCGCCGGAAAAACAACCCTCTTTCGCATGATCACAGGAGATGAACCACCTGATTCCGGAACGCTCCGCTGTGGACCGACCGTCGAACTCGGCTACGTCGACCAGAACCGCGATGCGTTACAGGCCGACCACAGTGTTTTCGATGAAATTTCAGGCGGCTACGACACACTTGAGATGGGAGGCCGCAAGATCAATGCCCGCGCCTACGTCTCTCGTTTTAACTTCCGCGGACCGGACCAGGAAAAAAAAGTAGGCAACTTGTCTGGGGGTGAACGCAATCGCGTCCACCTGGCAAAGCTGCTCCGCAGTGGATCAAACGTCCTGTTGCTGGACGAACCCACCAACGATCTCGATGTCGATACGTTGCGGGCGCTGGAAGAGGCCATTCTCAACTACGCCGGTTGCGTTGTGATGATCAGTCACGACCGCTGGTTTCTGGATCGCCTCACGACCCACATTCTGGCATTTGAAGGGGACGGCTACGTCCATTGGTGCGAGGGCAATTTCCAGACGTATGAACAGCAGCGGCGAGAGCGGCTGGGAATTGCCGCCGACGAAGCCCCGCGATTCCGTTACAAACGCCTCAAACAAAATTGACGCGGCAGCGCAGGCCGCTGCAAATCCGAAAGCAGCAGCCTTTCCGGGTCGACAAGACGACAGCCTTGACGGGCACAAAACGATCGTCTAATAGTTGGTACCTGTGGTGACATGCTTCGAACTGTACTCACTCTAAAGGCCCGAAAACGTG
>CAZITS010000700.1:1562-3674 GCA_964542185.1 uncultured Pirellulaceae bacterium | reverse complement strand
CAACAGGATTTACTCTCCGGCTGAGACACCAGCCCCAGAACCAACAACACTGCAAGTGAACGGCAATCACGATCCCTAAAGAATGAACTTGTTCAGGTCCTCGTCCTCCGTGATCGCCGACAGACGCTCACTCACATACGCGGCATTGACGACGACTTTCCCCATTTTCATATCAGGAGCCTCAAAGCTCACTTCCTCGAGCAGACGTTCCAACATCGTGTACAGCCGTCGAGCTCCGATGTTCTGCGTTGATTGGTTCACCCGGTAAGCGCCATCCGCGAGGGCCTCAATCGCATCTTCCGTAAACTCTAACTGCACACCCTCGGTCTCCAGAAGCGCGGTGTACTGCAGCGTCAGGGAATTCTGCGGCTCCCGCAGAATGCGCATAAAATCCTCCTTGGTGAGGTCAGTCAATTCCACGCGAATCGGAAACCGTCCTTGCAACTCGGGCATCAAGTCACTTGGTACGCTCCGGTGAAATGCTCCCGCAGCCACAAAGAGAATGTGATTCGTTGACACATGGCCATAGCGAGTCTGGATCGTCGTGCCCTCGACAATCGGCAGCAGATCCCGCTGCACTCCCTGTCGCGATACATCTGCCGACTTGGAATCCGTCGCAACCACTTTGTCAATCTCGTCCAGGAATACAATTCCCACGTTTTCCGCCAGATCAATCGCCTCACTATTGATCTTCTCGGAGTCGAGTAAACGATCACACTCTTCTTCAAACATGACCTTCTTGGCCGCGGCGACGGTGAACTCCCGGTGTACCGTATTCTTGGGCATGATCTTGTCAAAAAGGCCCTGCATGTCGAAGTCCATGTTCTCCATGCCCATGGGACCAACCATCATAGGCGTTGCCTTTTTCTCGACATCCATTTCCACTTTGCGATCATCGAGTTCACCGGTACGAAGCATGTCACGCATTTTCTCACGTGTGCGCTGATATTGCTGCCGTGTCGCCTCCTGATCTTCACCGGCCAGATCAAGCGGTTCTGGCGCAAGCAAATCAAGCAGACGCTCTTCAGCACGTTCACGAGCGACTTTCTCGACACTACTGCGTTCTCGTTCACGAACCAGCACGATGGCATTATCGACAAGCTCTCGAATCATGCTTTCGACATCGCGACCGTAATACCCAACCTCGGTATATTTGGTCGCCTCCACCTTAATGAACGGCGCGCCGGTCAAGCGTGCCAGACGCCGGGCAATCTCAGTTTTCCCGACACCCGTTGGCCCAATCATCAAGATATTTTTGGGAGCCACTTCCGCGCGCATCTCTTCACTCAATTGTTGACGTCGCCACCGGTTGCGAACAGCGATTGCCACCGCGCGTTTGGCATCCGCTTGCCCGACAATGTAACTATCAAGCTCCGCTACAACCTCTCGTGGAGTGAGGTTGCGAGAGGACGCCCCCCCCGCCCCCTGTTGATTCACTTTGAGCACGCCAGTTCCTCCAAGGCAAAGTGCGTATTGGTGTAAATATCGATCCCCGCCGCGATCGTCAGCGCCGCCCGGACGACCTCTCCGGCATTGAGCGTTGCATGCCCCACCAACGCGCGCGCTGCCGCAATCGCATAATTGCCTCCAGACCCGATGCCAACAATACCATCGGTTGGCTGCACCACATCCCCCGTGCCACTTACTAACAATGTCGTTGAAGCATCAGCGACTGTCATCATCGCTTCCAGGCGGCGTAACACTCGGTCCGTCCGCCACTGCTTTGCGAGCTCGGTAGCCGCCCGTACGATATTCGCGGGGTGATCCTTGAGATGCCCTTCAAAACGCTCCAGCAGGGCAAATGCATCGGCGGTCGTACCCGCAAAACCGCACAAGACCTTACCGTCCGACAAACGGCGGATCTTGGTCGCATCCGATTTCATCACAGAATCACCTAGTGTCACCTGACCGTCACCACCCATCGCTACGGTTCCCTGGTGCCGCACAGTCAAGATCGTCGTGCCATGCAGTTTCATTGTCATCAAGTTACTCCAGAATCGGCTTCCCCAGGAGGGAACCATTGACACGAACAAGTCTGGCCATTGTCGCCAAAATCCTGCCCGTACGACAGGGTCACAACACCTCGGATCTGAGAACACCTGGGTTTACCGG
>CAZITS010000700.1:0-1552 GCA_964542185.1 uncultured Pirellulaceae bacterium | reverse complement strand
GGCATGCCGACAGTTGGATCAGGCGTGCGGCCGCCCGTCACCTTTCAATCTCATAGTCGCCAATCTTCCGGTACAGCGTGGCCCGTCCAATCCCCAATAATTCCGCAGCCGCGCGTACGCTTCCATCGGCCCGCGCGAGAGCATCACGGATCAGACGCTTCTCCCATTCATCCAAGCGCAGCGACGGCATTGACGATTCCTCAGGATCACGACGAATCCCCAGGTCCCTGACTTGAATCTGGTCTCCCTCCGCCATCACTACCGCACTATCAATTACGTTCCGCAGCTGGCGTACGTTGCCCGGCCAGCGGTAGGAAAGCAACAAGCTGCGGGCTTCGACGGACAATCCAAGCCCCGCTCTCCCGTGTTGTGAGTTGAAATGCTGGAGAAACAGATCGACCAGTAACTCCACATCGCCTTGACGTTCTCGCAACGGTGGAATGGAAAGCTCGAACACACTTAACCGGTAATACAAATCTTCCCTGAAACGTTTCGTTTCGACCAACTCTCGAAGATCCAGATTGGTCGCCGCAATAACTCGCACATCTGTGCGGATTTCCCGCGTATCTCCTACCGGCTGAAACGGGTGGCCTTCAAGTACTCTCAATAACTTCGCCTGTCCTTCCAAAGTCAACTCGCCGACTTCGTCGAGAAACAGCGTTCCAGAATCAGCCTGCTCAAACCAGCCCACGCGGTTTTCGTCCGCCCCCGTAAACGCGCCGCGAGCATGTCCGAACAACTGGCTTTCCATCAGTTCCCGGGGAATCGCCGCGCAGTTAACCGAAAGCATCGGACGTCCCGACCGGGGACTCTCCCGATGTAACGCGCGGGCAACCAGTTCCTTGCCCGTGCCACTCTCGCCACAAACCAGGACTCCTCCAGCAGCACGACCGACACGTGCGATCTTGCTTTTCAGCTCGCACATGACCGCACTGTCACCTACCAGTTCACTAAAATCCGATCCCTTGGCCACCAGCCTTTCATGTGCGGCGTTCAATACTGCTTCCTTGCGAGCCCGTATCAAAGCAACGGCGAGAAGATTCGCGAGCAAGCGGGTCATCTGAAAATCACGTTCGCTGAAATGCCCTCGTTCAAGATAAACGTGTACTGCTCCAACGGTCTGGCGATCGTGCCGCAGTGGTGCACAAATCGCATCGGCATAGTGTTTCAAGCTAGCCGTCCCTTTATCCGGTTTCTGATTGGCGTCTGCCGTTTCTTGACTGGCAACCCACACGGCGCGACCATGACCACAAACTCGCTCGGTAAGCGTACGGCTCAACCGGATCTTTCGTTTCGATTCCTGGGCATCTGCTGGGAGCAGTCGCTTGAGCTTCAGTTCGCCAGCGTCGTCCAGCCACAACAGTCCCACCAAAGACGCCCCTGTTTGTTGCTGTAACAAGTCCAAAGAGACCCCAGTAACCTCATCCGGGTCAGAACATCCCAGTAATCGAATACTTAACTGAAACAGGGTCAGGCAATCCTGAATCTGCTCGGGGTCGGTCAATACTTCGGGCGGATACTCACCAGAATCCGCAGGGACCATTTCAGTCTC
>CAZITS010000699.1:0-3680 GCA_964542185.1 uncultured Pirellulaceae bacterium | reverse complement strand
CGCAACGCTGTGCCCGGAAGAGGTTCTGCAGCACTGTGAAGCAATAGTCATCGGGGAAGCCGAAACCCTGCTACCGGAAGTCATTGACGATATACGCCACGGCCAGAACGCAGTCGTGTACCGTTCCAGTGAACGTCCCACATTACAGACCAGTCCGGATCGGTCCATCTTCCGCGGCAAAAAGTATCTGCCGATCCGCCTTGTCGAGTTTGCTCGCGGGTGTCGCTTCCGGTGTGACTTCTGCGCGATACAGACCTTCTTCAACGCAACTCACAGCCATCGGCCGATCGACCATGTGATCCGTGAACTGAAGGACACTTACAGACGACGACAGCTTGTGTTTTTTATTGACGACAACCTGACGTCCAGCCTGTCCCAGGCCAAGGAGATGATGCGGGCACTCATTCCACATCGAATACGCTGGGTCACGCAGACTGCGATCAACGTAGCATATGACGACGAAGCTCTGTCACTGATGAAACGCAGCGGATGTCAGGGGGTCCTTGTTGGTTTCGAGTCACTCGATCCTGCTGCGCTTGGTCAGATGAACAAGGGCTTTAACCTTATGGACGGCGGACCACGTGAGGCGATGAAGAATTTCCGTCGACACGGTCTGCGGATCTACGGCACATTCATTTTCGGTTATGATCACGATACAGAAGCCACCTTTCGCGAAACGATGAACTTCGCTCGTGAGGAAGGTCTGTTCATTGCGGCATTCAACCATATTACGCCGTTTCCAGGTACACCGCTGTACAGTCGAATGAAAAGCGAAAGACGATTACTCTACGACTCCTGGTGGAACGATCAACGCTACAGGTACAACATGATCCCGTTCCGCCCAGCGCAAATGACCGCCCGGGAACTGGCCGATCGTTGTGTACAGGCGCGGCGGGAATTCTACAGTTGGTCGTCTATCGCGCAGCGGGCCCGCCACAAAGTTAATCTACGGGACCCCTGGATGTTCATGAATTACCTGATCATCAACGCTATGCACCAGCGCGATGTCGAGGGGCGAAACGGACTTCCCCTGGGCGATGCCAACTGGCAGTCCAATATTCTGCAATCAGAACACGCCGTAGCGGCGGCCGAACTTCTTCGCGAGAAACAACATGGCCCGCTATAGATTTGAACTGGCCACTGAAAGCGATGAACCAGCCCTCCGACGCGTCATGGCTAACGTTTCCATGCCGGGATCAATAGAAATCGCTTTCGGACGCGAACCAGATTACTTTCGTTCAAATTGCGTGCTGGGCCCCGAACATCAGACGATCGTCTGCCGCGACACTCAAAGGAGCAATCAGATTGTGGGTTTGGCCACACGATCGGTCCGCTGTATGTATTACCGACACAGGATTCGGCGCATAGGATATCTGGCAAGCCTGAGAATCGTCCGATCAGCACGGAATAAGAGCGTTCTTTCGCGTGGCTATCAATTCATTCGTGAACTGCACGAATCCGATCCAAACCCTCCGGAGTTTTATGTCACCACGATCGCAGATGGAAATGTCGCAGCAATCCGGTCACTGACAACCGGCCGGGCGAGCCTGCCGACGTATCGCAAGCTAACAACTCTACATACTCTCGCAATTTCGCAGAATGGCCCCCGATCAAGGCCTCAACCTGAAGTTGATGTTCACCAACCGGTTGGGCTTCAGGAAGTAGCCTCCGCCCTGCGTCAGATCAAGTTACGCCGTAATCTGCAACCCGATTACAGCGTGGCAGATTTTGAGCCAGGTGGAACCTTCGACGGACTGAACGCAGAAAACACCTTCATCCTGACAAAATGCGGACAGCTTGCAGCCATTGGCGGTACATGGGATCAGCGGCACTTCAGGCAGTCCGTTGTGCGCGACTATTCGACACACGTCCGACTTCTGCGGCCGCTTCATAATCTGATTTCATCCGTCTGGCGCCGTGCCCCGTTGCCACAACCAGGACGTGACCTGCAGGTGGCGTACCTTGCTTTTCCGTGGGTGCGTGACAGTCACGTCGGCACATTTCAACAGCTGATCGAAGAAGCCCGGCGGCGACTGTCGAAATCCGTGCGAACACTTCTGGCCGGATTCTGCGAAAATGACCCGCTGCTGCCGGTCGCCAAACGACTGGCACACTTCGATTATAGATCCACGGTGTACGCAGTTTCGTGGGATGGTATGACCGTTCCGGAGAACAAGACACCTTATTACCTTGAACTGGGGTGTCTGTAGCATGCAACTGGTCGGACAGATCATTCGAGTCGCTGATGTGTCGACAGCGGACTGTCGTCAGATGCTCAATCTGCTTCGGAAAAACTACGACAATGTTACTTGCACCGAGTTTGACTCAGACCTGGACGAAAAAGACTGGGTCATTCTCACTCGAGAACCCAACAGTGGCGATGTGATGGGTTTTTCGACTCAACAGATGTACAACCAGCAGACAAGTGAGGGGCCAATCAAGGTTCTGTTTTCAGGTGACACCATCGTCAATCCGAAATTCTGGGGAAGTAACCCACTCGCAAAACTGTGGGGACAACTGACGCTCGCTCTGATTGACAGGTACCCACACGAAGACCTGTTCTGGTTCCTGATTTCAAAGGGTTACAAGACTTATCGGTTTTTGCCGGTTTTCTTCAATGAATTTTTCCCACGGTCAGCTACGCAGACACCACCATGGGCAGTCAATGTTCTCCACGATATTGCGTCTGCAAAATTTGGTGACCGCTATGATAGTCAGCGTGGAATAGTTCGGGTTGCACTCGATGGTTGTCGACTAAAATCGGGCGTAGCTGATATTTCTCAACGCGTCTCTGATCCGAACGTCCAATTCTTCCAATCCGCCAACCCCGGACACACACGGGGTGATGAACTGTGCTGTCTTGCTCGACTCAGTCGCGAGAACTTCCGGCCCAGTGCGTGGAAGGTAATCGGTCCCCTGAACTCAGGTGAATTTCCACTGGACCCAGAACCGGCTTCTGGTCATGTCGCTTAGCCGTCTGCTGAATACCGCCTGGATGCTGTCGTGCAGGCGAGCACACACAGCATTTTTAAGAGCGACTCGTCAGGTTCGACTGACGCAGACGTCGCTACTCAGACAAATCCTGAACAGTAACCGCGATTGTCGGTTTGGCAGACGTTACGACTTCGCATCAATTCAGGACATTGATCAGTTTCGCAGTAGTGTCCCATTGGCCGACTATTCGGAATTCGAACCTGACATCGAAGACATCTGCGCCGGAAAGTCCGGAATCCTGACATCGGAAGCTGTCCGACTTCTGGAACCAACAAGCGGGACCACTTCCGGGCGCCGTCTGATTCCATATACAACATCGCTTCAGCAGCAGTTTCAGCGCGGCATCAACGTGTGGATCGCCGATCTGTTTTCCCACAGACCAGCGGTTCGGCAGGGGCGAGCGTACTGGTCCGTCACACCCGCGATAGAAAATGAAACGACATCAGGGGGGCTCTCCATAGGCTTTGCGGAAGACACCGAATACCTGCATCCGATCGCGCAAAAAGTCGCCCGGAGACTACTCGCCATCACAGCAGACCAGATGCTGAAAGTCGATCAGAAACAAGTGTTTTATGAGACACTGCGACGCCTCATTCACGTACGAGACCTGAGCCTGATTTCGGTCTGGAGCCCGACATTTCTGACCTCCATGGCCTACAGACTGGAAGTCGATTCAGAACGGATCC
>CAZITS010000698.1:0-3682 GCA_964542185.1 uncultured Pirellulaceae bacterium | reverse complement strand
CAGCACTTATGCAGGCGTTACAGGACAAATCCAGCAGTGGCAGAAGGCCGCGTGGCAAGGCTGCTGCGGTGGTGGAGCCACTTACGATGGAGACGTTGACTGAAGATCTGGAACGCCGCCTTCCCCAGTTGACCAAGCTGTTGCCCAAGACAGCTGATGAATCGGAAGAACCGTCTGCACCGGGTGCATCACCTTCCCCGCCAGGCAAAAAAGCCTAGGCGGCGCGACGTTGTTTGTGCAGTTTGTTTGTGCAGGATGGCATCACGGTTGGACCCGGCGCTATTTGCTGCGCGATTCCCAGTAGCAGTGGTTCACCGCTCTGGCTACACGTTTCGGGGCAAACGCGGGCTAGACGCTGGCCGGCTCGCTACGCAATCGATGAAAGTGGTTCCGGGGCCTGGCTTCTCAGCGACAGCGAGTGGAGTCAGGTGCTGTGGCTGACCGTGCCAGGACTGGCAATGCCTGGCACTGCAACGCGTAACCGCCGAACAACAGGCTAGTGAAGATCGCGTCACCAACCAGGGTGTAGTCTCGATAAAAAGGCAAGCCCTGGGCATAGCAAGTCAGTAAGCCTGACCAGCTGCGCGGATACAAATGCACAAAACTCAGCCAGGCACCGAAATTAGTGACGAGAAAAAAGATGGCTGAAGCACTCAGTGAGCAGGTAGCGATGGTGAGCACCGGTCGTAGCCAGGCGCCTTTGTGAAAGCTTCTACGCACGATGCCACGCATAGCTACCGGAGTGGCTAAGGCACCATATACGAGCAGCATTAACGTCCAGTCGTAGCTGCCAATGAGGGCATCACTTGCCAGCATGACCAGGATCGGTGCCGAAGCTGCCAGAATCCACGAACGGAAGTAGAATCCAGCAAACAGTGCCAAGGCGGCTACTGGTGAAACGTTGGGTAGATCCTGAAGTAGCAGCCTTGCGGCCACAGCCACGGCGATAAGACCGGCGTAGAGCATCCAGTCTTTGTTCCGTCCTGTTTGAGGTAGGCTGGTCATTGGAAGCAATCCGTGAAGAGGGGGATGGGCATACTGGCTGGGAGCTGATTGTCGCTTGGCTTCGAATTGAAATCCAGCACCTTGACAAACGAACTACTGCCCTGTGCTATCGGCTGCGACGAGGTTCCCGCCACGTAACACCTTGTGGCTAGAATAGTTGGAGCAGCGAGCACGAATTCTACTTGTATTGGCCGAATTTCCACAAGGTGACGTCCCCCCGGTTCAACGTTTGAATTGCGAAGCTGCGGTCTCCCAGTTTCCCATTGGTACGGTAGATCCAGTTTTTTCCCTGGCCTTCGTTCTTAAGGCCGTCGATCGCGGTAAGGAACCCCCGAGCGCCCTTGCCCCGGTAGCTGAAGCGAATTCCACGCGGGTGTCGTTTGGCCTGATTGAGGGCATCGAGACCGGTCATCCCCTTTTTCCAGGAAAGCGCCGTGAAGTGTTTTTGCACGCCGTCACCGTAATCAATGATCATTTTGACCCCTGCTGTTGGCTGCGTTGTTGGGTCGTCTTTCGCGGTTGTGGTGAGCCCAAAACCAGTCAGCAAGAGAATGGTCAGCAGGGTCCACAGTGGCATTCCGGTACACGGCCTGGAGCAAGTTGGCAAAGCGATATGGCCATGTTTGCGTTTCATGAAAAATTCCTCTGGAAAAGAAGGCGAACCCAAGCAAAGCGGGTTCGTTGGTCCCCAATTGTGGCGTTGCATGTGAATCGGAATGTGGAGGCAGCTGCCGCTGTTGATGGGAAACCATTGTACGCGTCGAAGTCTTCCTTCCAAGTGAACTTCCCTGGAGTTGGTCTTTTCGATTTGGGATGGTCTGACTAGCATCAGGATTGGGAGTCTTGTTTGAATGCCACGTGAATCCCAGGAGTTCGCGCAGATGATTGCAGCGTCCACGATCCGGGTCAGCTTTCCCGAAGCAGACATCGCGATGCTGACGTTTGATATGCCTGACAAGGCGGTGAATATTCTCACGTCTTCGGTGATGAATGAGCTCGCTGGCCATTTGGAAGAACTGGAACAACGCGAAGACCTGGCCGGGCTCGTGTTGAATTCTGGGAAGCCGGGGTCGTTCATTGCGGGTGCGGACATTCGAGAATTTGCCGAGTCTTTGAATGTGGACAAGGCCGCGATTGTGGCAATGTGCGAAAGAGGACAGAAACTATTCCGTCGTCTGTCTCAAGCTCCCTTTGTTACTGTGGCAGCGATCGATGGAATTTGTGTCGGCGGTGCGGCTGAGCTGGCGGTCTGGTGTGATCGCCGGATTATGAGTTCCAGTGAAGAGACAGAAATCGGTTTTCCTGAGGTTAAGCTAGGGCTCTATCCTGGGTGGGGCGGCACCGTCCGTACACCAAGGATGATTGGTTTAAGCAATGCCATCGAGATCATCACCGGCGGCGAATCTGTCAACGCGTCTATGGCCGTTAATTTGGGTTTGGCGTCGCAAGTGGCCTCGCGAGAACGCTTGTTGGACGCCGCAGTCGCGATGATTCGTGAAGAGCAGGCAACAGGTGATTACCGGACTGATCGTACCAGGTGGGAGCGGCCGATCACGATTACGGAAACCGAACTCGGGTTTCTTGGTTCGACGGCGACAGCGTATATCAGAGAGCAGACGAAGGGACATTATCCCGCCCCGCTTGCGGCGTTGGAGTTGATGTTGGAGTCCGCGAGTATGGAAGTTGGGCCGGCGTGCAAACGTGAAGCAGAGGGCATGACGCAGTTGTTCGGATCGCCTATCAACGAGGCGTTGATCAATGTGTTTTTTCTTCACGCACGCAACAAGAAGGTTGTGGGTACGAACGACGACTCATTTCAGCCGTTGCCGATCAACTCAGTGTCCGTTGTAGGTGCTGGCATTATGGGTAGTGGCATTGCCGCTGCGACGATCAAACGCGAGTTGCCCTTGGTATTCACTGACGCTTCTGCGGAGGTTTTGCAGAATGGCGCACGTGAGGTCATGCGGCAAGTCTCTTACAACCGGGAAACCAAGAGTTCTGATGCTGCCCGCGCAGTGCATTTTGCTCCTTTCATGAATCTGACTCATTCACGTGAAGAATTGACCGCGGCAGATGTGCTGATTGAAGCGGTGGTCGAAAATGCTGATGTTAAACGCCAGGTGCTGACTCAACTGGAGTCCGGCTTGTCCGATCGTGCGATTTTGGCTTCGAATACTTCGACAATTCCAATTTCGAGCCTCGCCAAGGCACTGCAGCGGCCAGATCGCTTTTGCGGGATCCACTTCTTCAATCCTGTCCGCCAGATGAAACTGGTGGAAGTGATTCGTGGAGAGGAGACCAGCGAAGAGACGATTGCGACTGCTGTTTCTTACGTCAAACGGGTGGGCAAATCTCCAATTGTGATTAATGACGGTCCCGGTTTTCTCGTCAATCGTTTATTGCTTCCTTACATGCTGGAGGCGGTTGAATTGCTGTGTGAAGGCGCATCGATCAAGGAGATTGATCGCGCAGCGAGAGCCTTTGGTATGCCGATGGGGCCGATCACCCTCTACGATGTCGTGGGGCTCGATACTGCTTGTTATGCGGGTAGTACGATGTACCAGGCGTTTCCGGATCGACTCATTGCTTCTCCGGTACTCCCGGCGCTGGTGAAATCAGGACGTTTGGGACAGAAGTCGGGGGCCGGCTTCTTCAGCTACAACAAGGGCAAAAGACG
>CAZITS010000697.1:0-3703 GCA_964542185.1 uncultured Pirellulaceae bacterium | reverse complement strand
TCCCCCAAGGTGACACGCTCACGAGCCGTGAACACAAATCCCTTTTCCTGCATCTTGGTGAGTAGTTCTGGAAAGCGTTCGGCGAGAGCGTTTAGATCCCCTTGAAGCTCTACGGGAAGACGTTGGTTTGTCTTCTTGTAGATTTCAATTTCCGACACGATCTCCGCAATCTTCTCGTAGCTGCGTAGTTGTTTTTTGTTGGCAGCATAACCAAGGGCTATTGGGTGTCGTTTGCCATTGGACGTGAACCAAAGGCGGCAGTAGTCCTTGCCTCGCTTCTTTTCTGTGTTGAGCGTAGCCATTTCAGACTTCCCACCTTTCCTTCAATCCGCTGTTGCGAAGGTCTTTCGCATATTCCATCAAGTCCTTCCAATACACTCGCACACTGCGGCCGACTTTTATGGACTTCAAATTCCCGTTCTTGATCACGACATCTACTTGTGTGAGTCCAATCTGAAGAGCATCACGAACTTGGTAACGATTCAGAAATAGTGGTGGCATTCTTCTGTTGGATTTTTTCCGGTTAGACATTTCAGTTCCTTGCTCAAATACATGTAAAAGCCCTTTCATTTCGTTGTGGGTTACAAAGACGAACGGTGAGGGCAGTGTCACGCGACACCGGGAAAGACCCTCAACGGACGTTCCAATAATCAAACTTGCTCAAGCTGGTTCAGCATTTTTTCCCATCTTGTCCCTTTCCTTCTGCCAAATAGAGTGATAGACTATTGACACAACGCGACTCCTGCGTTCTGTCTTGTTCACATCTTATGTCCACGATTATACCATAAATAAGACACAAGTCAACCCTTTGTGTACTTTTAATTATTGCAATCCAGATGGATTTGACGGAATATCCCCTATTCACCTAGGGTTTTAGAGCAATGAGCTTCTCTGCTGACGATCTGAAGAAAGTCGCTGATCTGTCCAATAGAAAGGTACAGATTCAGAACTGGCAAAAAGAGATAGCAGACAAGATCGCCGTTCTTGAGGATCAAAGAGCCGCAAGCGAAAGGGAAATGGCGGAAATCGTCGCTTTGTTGGAAGGGGACTACAAAGAGCTAGCCGAAGCAGCGAGACAGTTCGCTGAGATGACCGCCCCGAAAGAGCCAGCGAAGCCCAAGTTCACGGTCTACAACCCGAAGTACGTCACGAATCAGGACAAGGAGAAGCTTCTGGCTGAGATTCTGGAGGATCACAAACAGGAGAATCCGTCCGCCGACTCGGTGACATTCCAGCAGGTCAAAGCGATTCTCAGTTCACGCTACGGCATTGAGACACGGACGATTGGTAACTTCTTCACCAGACAACTCAAACAGTACGAAACCGCTGGCGGCAACAGACGCAAAGTTATCGTGCTGAAATGAAGGATTGGGGAGATGACGAGTGGATTTTGAGCAGCTAAAGACCTTCGTCTCAGACGAGATGCGGCTCAGTCACATCTACCAGCCACTGCTTATTCGCTTGCTCGTTGACGCAGATGGTGTCTCTACTGTCAGGTCATTAGCCCAAGCCTTGCTGCTGCAAGACGAAAGTCAGATTCGGTACTACGAAAAAATCCTGAAGGATATGCCTCTTAAAGTGTTACGGAAACACGGCGTATTGAGTCGTGATGGCGAGATTGTGTCTCTGGACTTGCCCAAGCTGACGTTAGAGGAAAAGGCCACGATTCGCAGGATATGCGAAGAGAAAATGCAAGCCTTTATTGAGCAGCGAGGACTGGCAATTTGGGATCATCGGCTGATTGACAATGATCCCGTTCCCAACAGCACGCGATACCGAGTGTTGAAGGCAGCAAATGGCAAGTGTCAGCTATGCGGTATTTCCGCGAAAAACGCTGTATTGCACGTTGATCACATTACTCCACGATCCAAGGGTGGTAGCAACGAGATTGAGAATTTGCAGTGCCTTTGTGAACAATGCAACTTGGGCAAGGGCAACCGCGACGAATCCGATTTCCGCGAGCCGTAGAGTTTGGTGTGCATTTTGGCGTGTCTGGTGTGCATATGGTGTGCAGCGACAACGCACTTGGAAGCGTTTGGAAACACTTGGCAGAAAACCGCAAAACGGCGAAGACAACGTAAATCGTTGATACCAAACGAAAAAAGCCTCCCAAAGCTCTGAGAAGCTTGGAGGCTTTGACCTGCGTGAAACAGGTAAGTACGCCTGGGTTGATGCTTTTAGAACTTCTCTCTGTTCAAATTCTCAAGAGATAGCAGTTCTCCTAAAACGCTTTGAGGAACTCGATCTCACTGCTTGAGCACATCCGAAATTGCCTTTGCGCAGCAGAAAACTTCTCTGCTGGATTACTTACCAGCAGCCATCATCAAGAAGAGCTCCCCCTGCTTGATACGTTTCGAACTTTTCTCCGCTCACCGCCCGTGGATTTCCGGCTGCGCTACGACGTGTTTCAGAGCCTGAAGTACGGAGCCAATAATTTGAACTCCCGGTAAGAAAGACAAACGTGTCATGGTACATGGAACGCTGGTTCAGAAGCCTGAAAGCTGAGTGCCTGGATCGAATGATCTTCTTCGGACGCAAGTCACTGGAGAACGCCGTGCGTGAATACGTTGAGCATTACCACGCCGAACGGAACCATCAGGGACTGGGCAATGAGTTGATTGAGCCAGTCGATGATCTTGATTCCGTCGCTGGCAGGATCGAATGCCGAGAGCGATTTGGTGGCATGCTGAAGTATTACCACCGACGCGCAGCGTAACGATGCCTGTCACGAGTCTGACGTGAGCCTGCTGCGATGAAGGTACGCGCTGACTTCCCGACAGACTCTCGGCTGAAATTGACCTCGACTTCGATCGACAACACCTGGTTATCAAAGAGCTTTGAGGTCGGTTCCGTTTTTTGTCCCTAAAGGGAGCAGTCGTTTGAGCACACGGTCGGCGTATTGTCTGGGAACGAGAATTGTTGGTTTGATGTCGCCTCGCCGGACTCCGCTTGATGCGAGTTGATCTTCGTAGGCCTGAACCAGTTCTCCTGGATGCTCCACGATCGTTATGGACAAGGGACTGAGTTGTCCGACCTGAACGGCATGTTTGTCGTAGGGGTTGTCGCTCAGCCGTGTTTCAACTGCATCTCGAATCTCTGATGCTGGAACCATCAGCTGCGAGCAACTGACAAACAGGCGGTACCCAGGTTTCTCTGCGTCGGGGACCAGCAATACACGCGCGTTGCGTAGGCGTGACTCTGTTAGCGCATTCCTGACTGCGTCTTCCACAAAAAAATCCGCGAGTTTTTCGCCGACCAGGTCTATCGTTTGATCGCCGCGTCCGCAGAACTGAATCAAAGGAGTCTCGTTGATGTGGCCTACGATGGTCACCACATCTTGTGTCTGGTATCGGTACAGCCCGCCGCCGGTCGTCACAATGACTTTGTATTGGTGGCCTTCAACAAGCTCGTGCGCCAGTCTGACAGACGACTCGGCGCCATCGACAGGCTGAAACTCAAAGAAGTGCGACTGAATTGCCAAGGCGGAGCCCTTGCAATTGACAAGAGGAATCGACACGAATGCCTCAGTCGAAATCAGACCTTTGGGCTGGATCTCGATATTTGGAAACAATGCCTGCAACTGCGGGATGTGGTATGCGGCAGAGCCGTCTGCCCAGCAGCTGATTACTGCAAGCTGTGGCCAGATCGCACGGAGTTTGTCTGGAAGCGGCCTGTTCGACCGTACGATCTCGAGCAGGTCACG